>CAZGVP010000006.1:0-24560 GCA_964529135.1 uncultured Caulobacterales bacterium
CAAACAGAATATATCAAATCTGCAGGCGATGACCCAATACCACCCGTGGCTCGCAAAATCGCTTCGCAAGCTAGATTGTTATGTTTTGATGAGTTTCAAGTTAGTGACATAGCCGATGCGATGATTCTTGGACGCCTTTTCCAAGCGTTACTTGAAAACGGGGTTGTTATCGTTGCCACCTCCAACAGAATACCGAATGATCTTTACAGGGATGGATTAAATAGGCAATTATTTCTACCTTTCATAGACCTACTCCAATCAAGCCTTGAAATTTTTGAATTGCGCGCTGAGCGAGATTATCGGTTGGAGCGCCTTGCCGGAGCGCCTGTTTATCATTACCCACTTGGCTCCATAAGTGAAGGAGCGATGGAAAATGCATGGATCAGATTAATGGCTGGCGCTACCCCCAAAGCAGAGACGGTCATCGTCAACACGCGCGTTGTTACAGTTACAAAAGCAGCCCGAGGCGCAGCACGATTTACATTTGGTCAACTTTGTACATCAGCATTAGGTGCTGCTGACTATCTTGCGCTCGCGCGGCGTTACTCAACCCTATTCATTGACGATATCCCAATCATGACACCCGAACATCGCAATGAAGCAAAACGGTTTGTGACCCTTATAGATTCATTATATGAACATTGCGGTAAGCTTGTCTGTTCTGCCGATGCCCCCCCCGATCAGCTTTACCGTGTAGGTGACGGGTCTTTTGAGTTTGAACGAACAGTGTCGCGATTAATGGAAATGCAATCGCAAGATTGGTTATCGCGAGAGCATTGCTCGGAAAAATTAACGCCTAGATATAATTAAAGGCTCAACGACAAAAACTAACTTCTAACCATTAAAGCTTACCTGTCATTATCATTTTTAAATACAAAAGGTGACGACCAAGTTGTATTGGACGGTTATTATTTCGATTGGCATACTGAGAAATCAACCCTAACGGCAACCAAAGCGGTGCTTCATCAGACTTGATCTTTGTTTTGCTAAGCTCCAGCAAGCGCAACTGATTGAGACAAAATTCCTTTAATTCACGCTGGTCAAGGCCAGGGGCGAGCCTCGATCCATTCCTGCTCATCATCAAAAGCGCAAACCCTTTCTCCAGAACATCATGACGTGATCTCTCCTTTCCATTATCTAACTCACTGCTTAATGGGTACGCAGCAAGAGCACCTTCTGCCTTAATTGCCCAACCGAAAAAATCCTCGCAACTTTCGAACGGTGCATCATAAAGAAGGCGGCCGCGCTCGGTTATCGCTGTTTCTACCGCTTTCGATAGCAATAAAGTTCCTGCCTCATCTTTGGCCAAAACTGTTTCGCTGCGCAGATCATATTTACAGATTTGCGCCATAGCCTGCACCACTGGATGCGCACGCACTGGCTTATCGCTGATGGCTTCTCCATAAGCATCACGCCACCATTGCAAGCGAATTTCCCCCAAAGGTGGCGCTGATACCTGCTGGATGATCTGGCGTAACTCGATCTGCCAGGCAGTCAGCACAAGCATCAGCTCGCGCAATTCACGTTCAGCATAGCGAGCAGCATAATAACGATCAGGATCAAGGGTGCGGACCAAGATTTCACAATAGGCAACCGGGTTGCTAGCATCATATTGAATGGCCTGAGCATTTACGGTTTTACTGTTTTCAGCTTCATTTTGCACCATTGCACCATTGATCCTGTTAGGTATTGTACCGTCAATGCTATTGGCGGTTATATACGTTCTCAAATGCCGAGTATGTAGTTTCATCCCATGACCGTCAGGTCGCATATTGATCAATGACGAACAACGAAAAAGGTTAGCCCATGGCTATTGAATTACCCAATCTGCCTTATGCCCGCGATGCGCTGGCACCTCACATTTCAGAAGAAACGCTGAATTTTCACTATGGAAAACATCATCAGGCCTATGTCGATAATCTCAATAAAATGATTGATGGTACCCCTCACGCCAGAGCATCACTAGAGGAGATCATTCATGATGTAGCCGGTGACGCAAGCAAAGCTGGCATTTTTAACAATGCCGCCCAAGTCTGGAACCATACATTCTACTGGAATTCCATGGCACCCAAAGCAGGGGGCATGCCGTCCGGCGCCATTGCCAAGGTAATTGATGATAGCTTTGGAAGTTATGATAAATTCAAGGAGGAATTTGCAACAGCTGGAGCCACACAATTTGGGTCCGGTTGGGCCTGGCTCGTTGCTAAAGGCGGCAAGCTGGAAATCCGCAAAACTGCAAATGCTGAAACCCCGCTGACCGACAAAAGTTGCACCCCGCTCTTAACGATGGACGTATGGGAGCACGCCTATTATCTCGATTTCCAGAACAAACGCCCTGCTTATATGGCGGCATTCCTGGACGGGCTAGTCAACTGGGACTTTGCTAACGAGAACTTGGCGAAGGCATAGAAATACTTAGCTATACTCCTAACCTACAAGAGCAGCATCCAGGGTTCTTGTAGGTTTTGAAAGCATTATATATATAGTAGGCGCTCTACTGCCCACCCGGCAGCGTCGCTCCACCGCGTCCCTGATTAGGGTTATCACGTCGCAATCTCTCAATTTCTTTCTGGGTTTCTTTTTCGATATAATCCCACTCAGCTTGTGTTCTACATGTCTTTTTTCTAATGCGCGATGTAACCTTCGCATCATATTTACAAACTTTTTTTCCAGATTTCCTTTTCTTACTAGCTTCCGTTAAGATTTCACCCTCATCAAGACGCTTCGTATCCGTAGTTTCTTCTGTCGATATAGCTGTCACCGGATTTTTTTCCTGTGAAGTCGCTTGTGCTGAATCTACTAAAGATAACGAGTCATTATTTTCTATTGTTGCACAAGAAGCCAACAACAGAGCTCCAACTAACCATATTATATTTCTCATTTTAAAATCTCCATTTCTGGTCCCGAAAGTATAGGGCAACCACCCAAAAAAAACTAGCACAATACAAAGAAAACCCCGCTCAGTAGAACGGGGTTTTCTTGATCATAAACCCAATCGAGTTGGGGTTTTCATATTAGTTACGTGCAGTAATGCGCAGGAAGTAAGAACGACCAAAGATATTACCACCGCCACCAAAGGCTTGCTGCTCAATTGTCGGAGCATTGTTCAGAAGATTATTAACACCACCGCGAACTGAGATGTAATCATTGATCTCATATCCGATAGAAGCATTGTGCTCTACATCACGTTGAATAACGAAAGCCAAATCCGGGATATCGTTACAATCGTTTGGCGAACGACGGAAACATGGATTTGAATTATCATCATATTCTGAACGCCAGAAGAAGTTAAACTTGTCATAAGTATAGCTCAGACTTGCATTCAATTCTATTTCAGGAATGCCTGTGCTGCCAACCTGATTGATAACACGGTCAGGGAACGCTGGGTCGGTTGCAATACCGGCACCGGAGTTTCTGAAGACCACCGGTGCATAGATAGTCGCACTCAATGCCAGACTACCAAGGTCACGATCGTTCCTTGCTTGCCCGAATACACCACCAAAGAAGTTAACCGCATCAGCAGCATCAAAATTATAGCGGGCTTGTGCCTGAATAGCTTGCAAACGAAGTGTGTTCACATTGGCAAAACCAATTGTTCCAGAAACAATGTCAAAACCACCAGCAACAGATCCATCGGATGATGCAAGAGGACCGGTACGGACAAAGTTATTACACTCTGGTGAATCAAGTCCTTCATCGAAGCAAGTCCGTGTGAAGAAATCGATTGGCTGTTCTGCAATCGCGTCATTAATCTGAAGAACAACATAGTCCGCGCCAACAGTCAGCCCAGGCACGAAACTTGGGCTATAGATAAAGCCAGCCGTGTAAGACGTATTCGTTTCAGGAATAAGGTTAGGATTACCACCTGTCTGAAGAGGAACCGCTGCGTTAACCGATGGCGTTAAGAATACATTATCTCCTGGCGCCAACACCAGACCCATTACAGGTTGTCCATCTGTACCCAGTTCAGGGCTTCCATCTGGGTTTGAACCTGCGCCGAAGAAAGCCCCAGTAAATCCAGCCTGTTGCGCAGCCAATACACAATTATCAATACGAGCCTGACTCGCGAGCTGGATATTTGTAATATTACAAGGATCACCAGTTTGGTCAAAAGTCTGCACAGTTGGTGAGAACAATTCTGCGATTGAAGGCTGACGCACAGATGTTGTACGGTTACCGCGCAGGGTCAAATCATTATCAAGAAGGCTTAACGTACCACCAATTGTAAAGATATGAATATTGTTATCAAAGAAGCTTGGGTTGATGAAGCGATATGCACCATCAATGTTGAAAGCTGAAACCAGATTAAAGCCAAGCGCATCATTGATGCCGAGATTGAAACCTTCTGAAAGCACTGGAAGGCTAAGCTCAACCGCGATCTCATTGTTCACGATCGATGCACCAGGGAAACTAGGCACTGGCGTTTCACGTGACAAGCCATCTTGCAATACACCGCCGGCAGTAAATGAGCCTTCTTCACGACGACGCTCAAATGCTACTGAGAATTGAGCAGTACCAGCTGGAAGGTCTATCAGGTCACCACCAACAATTGCCAGGAAGTCAGTTTGATTAATCTCACCGGTGCTGAGAGCCGGTGAGCTGATAAAGTCAATTGCTTCAGCTGAATTTCCAGCACCAATAAATGGATTCAATGGTGTACAGCCTCTTACAGCACCATTAGACGTTGGTTGGTCAGTTGGGTCGACAATACCCAATGTACCATCATCATCAAGAGCCCCTGGAGGATCCAGGAAAACCGCACAAATCACGTCACCAACTTGAGCATTACCAGGTGTCACACTAGCCAGTTGACCATTACGAAGAACATTAAACGTCCCTTGTCCATTGGTAGTTTCATTCAGTACAGCTTGGTTATCGATACTTTGGAATTGAGCAAGAGATGCTGCATCCAAAGCCACTGAATTCACGGCATTAAAGAACGCACCACCACGAATAACGGTTTGCGCACGGAATTGCTCAGTACGGCCAAAATTCGCTGAAATATCATAGAACAATTCACGCCCAGCAAATTCGAAATCACCTTTAACACCACCGACAACACGGAAGGTTGTTGTGTCAACGAAGTTCTGTCCCGCGTCAGGCAAGAAGCCAAGATTAATACCATTGAGGAAGAATGTATCTCCCGCACCAGCATCTATAAGTGTTTGACGATCTTCTTCAACAATAAATGGCGTGTTGATATCAACCGCAAATGCACCCTGGCCTTGAGCACCAAGGAAAGCTGTGTTGAACGCAGTACCAGCCTGGTTGGCAAGGTCAGTTGAACTTGAATTCAGGAAGTTAGTTTCAAGATATACTGTAGCATGATCAGTAACGTCATACTTCGCTGTTGACGAGAACACAAAACGCTCTGTTGGAGCAATTAGCTCGTTAAAGTCCTGAAGGTCAAACCCAGAACCACCGGAGAAGAAAAACGCACTGGAACCAGTCCTTGTGCCTGGATCAAAGACTGAAAGACGCCCATCTCCGGCAAATGTCAACACATTACCATCAGCATCATTAAAGACGTTAATACCATTAGCGCCTAGGCCAGGAAGCGGAACACCGCCAGTTGGTGCTGGCAGGAAGCCAAAGGAACCTTCGAGGATATTAAAGCGACCCTCTTCATTCAGAAGTGATGGGTTAGCACCATTGCCAAAGCTAGAAATCTGGTTATCAGCTAATGGAAACTGATCAAGACGAGCACCTTGCTGATCTTCAAACTGGAACGACGTCGTTACATTACCGCGACCATCAGCGAAATTAGCACCGAAAATAGCGTCAACATTGTGCGTCACGATACCAGATGGATTGACGAAATCTGAATACTGGTAGTTAACTTCAGCACCTTCAAAATC
Source organism: uncultured Caulobacterales bacterium (assembly GCA_964529135.1). Classification (GTDB taxonomy): domain Bacteria; phylum Pseudomonadota; class Alphaproteobacteria; order Caulobacterales; family Parvularculaceae; genus CALLPQ01. The sequence goes on from CAZGVP010000006.1 coordinate 5,859, forward strand.
ATCTTTCAGAATAATATTAACAGTACCAGCAACCGCATCAGCACCATAAATTGGCGCACCACCAACGGATAGGATCTCAACACGTTCGATCAAAGGGGAAGCAAAGTTATTGATATCAACCTGTGACCCTTCAAGACGACCGTTTGCGTCACCTGAAAGCGGGTTACCGGGAACGAAACGACGACCATTAACAACTGTCAATGTACGCTGAGTGCCAAGGTTAAACAAGTTCAGGAATTCCTGGCCAACATTTTGCCCCTGTCCACCAAGGCCATCCACACTACCGCCGAAAGCAGGCAGTTCGTTCAAGGCGTCAGCAACATTGGTGAAACCACGTTTGTCAAGAATTTCTGAGTCCAGAACAACAGCGGGTTGAGAAATGTCTTCAAAACCTTGACGGCGGATACGAGAGCCAATCACGACAATGTCGTCTCCCTCAACTTCATCGACCTGTGCCGCATCAGGAATTTCATCCTGCGCCATCGCTGGTGCTGCTATGCTTAATGACAGCGCTGATGCACTTGCTGCCAAGGCAGCCAAGAGGCTGCGCTCGGTGATTTCGATACTCTTTTTCTTCGTGGTCATAACTGAGCCCTATGCTTTGGAGTTAATTATTTACTACCTGTCCGCACGTTCAACACCTAAACCGGAGTCGTCGCTTGGAGATTTTTTGTACTTGCAGTAACGGTCTCAGAGATTAATTTGTCAACAACAACGCATAAGCCTAACCAACCCTGCGCACCTTTTCGACACAGGAGTGACATATTTGCATCGGGATTCGCTAGAGCTTGTTAACTTCTTGCCGATTAGTTCATTAGGTTAACGCTCAGACTTGCCCGTTTGGGTATTCGTGTCCTAAGCTCAAAACCAACAAACACTATAATTCAAGGTAAGACAGTGCGTATGTTCAGAACAAAATCAACGAAAGCTCTCATTCCCACTGTCTCTACTATGACACTTTCTACGATGGCATTACTTGCATCTACGGCAGAAGCTAGCCCCAATAGCCCCAATAGCATTGCCCAAAGCCAGGCAGAAGCAGTCACGATTGAAGAAGCGTTGCGGATTTGTAATCGCATCAAAAATTCCAGAGATCGCCTTGATTGCTTTGAAGGGCTTGCTGATGCAGCAGCACCAGAATCCGAAACCACGGCTCGCAATGATCAAGAGACCGATATCGATATAAAAATTGGTGACGGTGAAGGAAGCGGCTCAGAGATCCAAACGCCTCAAATTGCTGCACCTGCTGAAAAACTGGACAGCACCGACGAGTCCAAATCAACATCCAGAAAACGGTTTGTCATCCTTCCAGAAGAAGAAGCTAAAGAACGTCTCGACAAATTTAGAACACCGCGAGAAAAAGGTGAAGCCTATACCTCAACTGTGCGCAAAGCATGGTTTAATAATGAACGCAAGCTCATGGTATTGATGAATAACGGTGAGATATGGAAACAAAGTCAGGGTAAGAAGCCTCGCAAACCAAAACCAGGTGCTGAAGTAAACTTCAAGAAAACGCGTCTCGGTAGCTGGTTTGTAAAATTCCCACCAAACTCCAATTCTGTCCGGATGAGAATCATTAATCCTTAATTGGCTATAAAACCCAGCCCATTGCCCTTTCCATCGGCGTCAATACTGCACTAACTCCCGATTGGCGCTGTGGTTACAACATCATTTTTGCCCCACTCGCGCTTAACGCCCAGAAGCAATAGAAGCGGCGATGCCACAAAGATTGATGAATACGTCCCCACCAGTACGCCAAGGATCATTGCAAAGGTAAATCCGCGTAACACTTCCCCGCCAAGGAAATACAGGGCTAATAACGCCAAAAGCGTGGTAACCGACGTCATCATGGTGCGTGAGAGCGTGTCATTGATCGATAGATCAAGCACTTCAGCCAGATCCTTCTTCTTGTATTTGCGTAAATTTTCGCGAACCCGGTCATACACAACCACCGTGTCATTCATTGAATAACCGACAATAGTCAAAAGGGCAGCAATGATCGGCAGATTGAATTCGATTCGGGTGAGTGCAAAGATGCCTAACGTCAGGGTCACATCATGAGCCAGCGCCAAGATCGCCCCGACAGAAAACTGCCACTCAAAGCGAAACCAGATATAAACCAGCATCATGCCGATAGCGAGAATCACCGCTGTGATACCTGCCCGGATCAACTCCCCAGAAACAGTAGGGCCAACGACATCTTCGCGCAAAATTTTATGCCCATCGCCCAGCAATTCAGCGATAACATCTTTGACTTTTTGAGAAGCAACTGCCTGTGCTGTTTCGTTAGCGTTACTATCAACATTACCTGCCACAACCGCACCCTCAACGGTCAATCCTTGTGATAAACCGCTCTGCTCAGGTGTTGCGATGGCAAGTTCCTCAACAGAAGCTGTTTGCTGCTCAATTTTCAGGATAACGCTCTCAATTTCACCAGCCGGGCCTTTTACACCCTGCACACTAATGTCACCAAGCCCAAGACCAGATACCGCCTCACGAATACGGCCTTCATTAAGCGGTTCATCATCAGTAACTTCGATGGTCGCACCGCCGCGGAAATCAACACCAAGATTGAGACCGCGGGTCAATAATAATCCAACAGAAGCGATCAACACGATTGTTGAAATCACGAAGGCGATCATCCGCCAGCTTGTAAACGGAATTTCGGTATGATCGGGGACAAGTTTTAAAAACATGAGTGAAATTTCCGTCTTAAAGTTTGATTTCTTTAGGGCGTTTGGACAACAACCAGCCACCTGCAAAAAGGCGTGTCACAACATAAGCCGTGAATACAGAGGTCACGACACCAATAGCCAAGGTCACAGCAAACCCACGAACCGGGCCTGCGCCAAGGAAGAACATGATAAATGCGGCTAGAAATGTCGTAATATTCGCATCAATAATTGCTGAGCGCGCACGCTGAAACCCGGTCTCAACCGCCATAATCGGCCCTTTACCATTGCGTAGCTCCTCGCGAATACGCTCAAAGATCAACACATTCGCATCCACCGCCATACCGATTGTCAACACGATGCCGGCAATACCCGGCAATGTGAGGGTCGAGCCAAATAATGACAATGCGCCTGCGATAAGGACAATATTGGTGATAAGAGCCAGATTAGCATAAACACCAAACCGCCCATAGGAAATTAGCATATAAAAGATCACCGCAACAAAGCCGACAATGATGGCGATACGGCCTGCCTCAATGGAATCCTGCCCCAGGGTGGCGCTAACGGTACGGCGCTCAATGGTTTGAAGCGGCGCTGGCAAAGCACCAGAGCGGATCAGGGTTGAAACACGCAACGCTTCCTCAGCGGAAAAACTACCGGTAATACGCCCGGACCCGCCGGTAATGGCTGATTGGATCGTCGGCGCGGAGATCACCCTGCAATCGAGGACAATCGCAAACACACCGCCTATATTCTCGCTTGTATAGCTTGCAAATTTTCGCCCGCCAGTAGCATCAAAAGTAAAGTTAATCTGAAAACCACCTCCATCATTGTTCGGACTCATAGAAGCTGAATTCACATTACTACCGGAGATCACCTCATCGGTTTCGAGGATGATCGTAGCGCCAGCTTGCTCTTCTTCTGCATATTCACGCAACATCAATCCCGGCGGCAGGCCGGTGACCTCGCGGCAAGTTCTGCCGTCCTCGAGGAAAGGCCCCCAACCTTCTTCCAAAGGGGGCTGCTGCACCGTAAAATTGGCCGCATGAAAGCTGAGTTGCCCCGTGCGGTTGATCAGCGCTTCAATCGCTTCTGGGTCGTCAGCGCCTGGAACTTGCAGCACAATACGATTGGCACCTTGTGGTTGAATCGACACTTCCTTATTGCCCGCCGGGTCAATACGGCGGCGAATAACTTCAATAGAATCACCAACAGCTTCAGTGCGAGACGTCGCCCTACCCTCTGTTGTCATGGCGATCGTGACGCGCTTTTCTGAACCAGTGACATCATAAACCTGACCACCAAGCCCCAGCCCCCCACCAACACTCGCAGTCTGACGGGTTAAAGGGCGAATGCGTTTCAACGCCTCATCAAGCTGTTCAGCATCATTAAGATTAACCACGATCTGCCACTCAGTCAGATCAACATCAACTGACTTGGTACCAACACGTTCCCTGCCGACGGACCGCCTTGGCCGCAATGCAGTTTGAATGTCTTTTCGAAGGGCAGTCAGTTTTTTGCTATCCACATCATCTGTATCAACCACCAGCAACAAATGAGAACCACCCTGAAGATCAAGGCCGAGATTAATGGCATTTTTAGGCATAAACCCCGGCAGGTTGGCACGCTGTTCTTCGCTGAGGAAGTTAGGCAGTGCAAACAAGCCTGCGAGCACGATCAAGCCGAGAATTGCAATTGTCTGAAAACGAGAGAATTGGAGCATGATGAAACTTTATAAGATGAGTGGTCAGATTATACCGGCGAGAGGAGAACCATCCGCAGGCCTTGTCCATTGATTTTATTTTTTATCGTCGTTGGCAGGTTCTGGTTTCGTGCGCACATCGCTCAAAGTCGATTTAACGACTTTTACGGCGACCTTATCAGCCAATTCCACCATAACTTCATTATCGTCGATCACTTTCGTCACTTTGCCAACAATCCCGCCAGCCGTGACCACTACATCGCCACGACGAACATTAGCAACCATTTCCATATGCTTCTTGCGTGCTTGCGTTTGTGGACGGATCAGCAGGAAATAAAAGATCACGAAAATGAAAATAATCGGCATAAACTGCAGCAGCGCATTGGGTGCAGCTGGATCAGCAGCTTGTGCATAGGCGGGGGAAAACCACATATATTTGCTCCATTACGGAAAGTTTTGAACAACACGCCTTAACGCGTCATGCAAATACTTGCCATAGATTGATCAAGGATGAGCAGGAATTCATCTTATCAGTCGTTCTCGCTCACCCTCTCGGGTTGGCGGATATATAGCGATCCCCCATAATGATGCAATGTTCAGCATCTCATGTTTTTGATTTTTAGAGAGATCAATCAGTGGGAAGCCGTTCAAGGCTTGGCGGTATCTGTCTAATTGCCAGCCCAAACATCCAGCACATAGCGCCCTTCTTTTGACAAAGCATCCATCCAGAGGTCAGCCTCTTCAAAGCTGACGTCCTTCTCTTCAGCATAAAGCTTGGTAATAGTCCGCCTTACATCAGGCTCCATTCCAGCACCATCACCGCACACATAAATAACTGCGCCAGCCTTAATAAGCGCCCATACACGCGCGCCTTGCTGACGGATAATATCTTGCACATAAACCCGCTCCTTTGTTTCCCTTGAGAAAGCAAGATGCAGATCGACCAACCCTTCCGTTTGGGCCGCCTTCAACTCGTCAGCATAAAGGAAATCCTGATCAGGGTGACGACATCCAAAAAACAGTAATGCCGGTCCAAGACTGGTGCCTGCCTGTTTTTGGATGCGACGATCCTGCAAGAACCCTCTAAACGGCGCAAGACCAGTGCCAGGGCCAATCATGATGACTGGCGTGGACGGATCTGAAGGTAAGCGGAATTCAGCCGTTGGTTGCTTAACGGAGGCCTGAATAACGTCCCCCATACGAGCATTGGCAAGATGGGTTGAACACACACCATGATACTCACCATGACCGGACCGCGCAGGCCCCTCCACAACACCCACAGTGATAGAGCAGCGCCGTGGGTCAAGCTTGGGCGAAGAAGACACCGAGTAATAGCGCGGCGACATCCAGGGAACGATTTCGAGGAAAACAGCAAAAGGCAGTTCACATGCAGGAAACTCTTCCAGCAAATCAAAGATTGACTTGCGCTTGATGAACACCTCCTCACGGTACAAATCCTCACTGCCATTTGTTGGCGCCGCAAGCGCTTCCAATTTGGACTTGGTATCTGGGCAGCGTGTATGTTTTGCCAACACACCAACATCTTTGCGGCTGGCTACAGCCTGCACTTCCCCGTAAATATCTGCCAAGCGCTTTACGGAAAAAGTAGAATTATTGGGAAATGGACTACGGCGCCCGCCCGTAACGTCAACGCGAATATGAGATTCTTCGTCAAATCCAAACCGAGTAATAATTCGCTTTACTAATTCCTGATTGTTCACCGGTACCACACAAAGATGATCTCCAAGCTGATAGTCCATGCCCTCAGGTATTTCCAATTCAATATGTCTGGTTGACCGAGAAGAGGGATTCCCACCGTTTTGATTTTGCAGTTCACGATTTTCAAGAACACGCATCGGCACAGCACCAGCCTGATGAGCTACAGGATTGGCAGTTACACTCTCGGCGACCTCAATTTTATATAGAGGTTCTGCGTCCACTGGTTGTGTGAAATCAATTTCAAGCTCGAGCGCTTTACCCACTTGTGTCCATAACGGATCAAACCAGGCATGGAAATGACCATCAAGGTCTTCTCTTGCATCACCTTCCCCACGTTTAACTAGCCTTGTAGCTCCTAACGCTTCCAAGCCCTCATCAATTCTGCGTGGAATATCTTGATAAGTAGACGCCCAGTCACGGTTTCCACAACCAAACACTGCATACTGAACATTTCTCGCAGCATCGGCGTCAGCACGCTCGAGCCATTCAACAAATTTTATCGCATTATCCGGCGCTGCGCCGTTATATGATGCGCTGGCAATAATCACCGCGCCCTCAGTTGGCAACCGCCCGGCATAATCATCGAGCGAGGAAAGCACCGTATCAAACCCGTTCACCTCACCCGACTGCGCAATATCGCGCGCGAAAGCCTCTGTCGCTCCAAGATTAGAGCCATACAAGACGCAAAGTTTAGTGCCATGTTTTGGGCGGTACGCGGCCTCCACTTCTTTTTCGACTTCTACGTGCGCGCTTCCTACAGGCACCAGTTTGCTACGGGTTACCCCTGGGCGTTGCTTGACTTTCATCATGAATCCATCAGGCTTGATGGACATGGTCTCTTTTATTTTCAATTGATAATCCGTGTGGTCAACCAGTTTGAAGCGTTGCAATATCATTCCCATAACCAGTGTTGCTTCCACCATCGCAAATTGGCGACCAATACAAGCCCGCTGCCCATTACCAAAAGGTTTGTAAGCCCAGGAAGGTCTTGCAGCTTCAGCCTCTCTGGAAAAATTATCCGGGTTAAAATCGTCGGCATTCTCCCCCCACACAGATTTATCCCTGTGCAACATCAAGGTCAAAAGCGTTACGAATGCACCCTTCTTCAACGGATACTTTCCGCCAAGCATTTCATCTTGATAAGGATACAACCCAATAGCCGGGGCTGTTGGCCACAATCTCAGCGCCTCAAGCAATATTGCACGAACATACTCCAGTTGGTTGATTTGAGCATAAGTAGGGGGCGCGGCAACATCTTTGCCAAGAACCCGGTCAACCTCCTCATAAGCCTTTTCAAGCACATCCGGGTTTTTCATAAGAAAATGGAGTGTAAAAGACATCAAACCAGATGTTGTTTCATGACCTGCTATCAAAAATGTATTAATTTGATAACGGATGTTCTCATCGGAAAGGCTTTCACCCGTCACCTTATCAACACCGGCCAGCATATAATTCAACAGGTCTTTTTGAGAATTATCGCCACCTTTTTTGCGCTCTTTGATAATTTCATCAACAAGATTATTCATATAGTTAACATCAACCTTGAGATTATCGAGACGTTTGCGCAAGGCTATATGCTCAAACGGCAAACCACGTTGCAACATACTCGTTTCAAGAGTACGCGAAAGCGCATCAATAAATGGATGAAAATCTTGCCGATAAAATGAGTTAAACCGATAATCAAAACCACATATACCAATCGTATCAAGCGCCACGCCGGTCATGTCATGGACGACATCAATCTCATCATCAGCATTAAGTCGTTCCCACTTTTGAACGAGTTGCCCGGCAACATCGGTCATCATCGGAAAATAATCATGCATCGCCTGCTGGCTAAACGTAGGCAACAAAATATTGTGAGCTTTTGACCAATTTTCTTCCTGCGTATATCCGGTAAAAAGTGCGTCACCACCAATTACACGCACCTTGCGCAAGGCACCACGCACCGCTTTGTCAAACCGGCTTTCATCGCATAGCTCCTTGACCAAATCAGCGCCAGAGACCACGACCATCTGTTTACCGAATATATCCAACTGAAAAATTGGCCCTTGCTCACGGCTAAGTCGCATTAAATCTTGCAGAGGCGCATCCGCATTAAGAGTAAAGGCATTACCAACAACTGGTTGTTTTGGCGGCGTTGGTATCGGGTGAGCAGAAGCAGTTTGTGATGACATAAATGTCTCCGGTTTCAGGCTGAAAGTAGCCCTTCAATTTTTCTTTTCATCATGGCAGGACGATCTTGTGGCCAATAACGACGCATGACCATCCCTTCCTTGTCGATCAGGAATTTTGTGAAATTCCACTTAATCATAGCACTACCAGCAATGCCTGGTCTTGCTTTTTTAATGTGCTTATACAGTGGATGAGCATTGGTTCCATTAACATCCACTTTAGCAAACATCGGAAAACTCACATTATAGGTTGTCGAGCAAAAAGACGCTATCTCCGCCTCATCGCCTGGCTCTTGGGCGCCGAACTGGTTACATGGAAACCCCAAGATTACAAAACCATCATCTTTATAATCCTGATAAAGAGTTTCAAGACCTTCATATTGGGACGTGAATCCACACTTGCTGGCAACATTTACAATCACCATTACCCTACCGGCATAATCCGACAATGACTTGACTTGTCCATCAATTGTTGTTGCCGCAAAATCATACACGCTTGCCATAAAGATTATCCTTTTGGGGCCTTCCCGGGTTCTGACTTTTTACGGCCCCACTATTGATCATACAAGCGCCAGTTTGAATTGGAACAACTGATCAGCCGAATTACTGCACAAAGTTCATAACACTTGCCAATCGACCTCAAGGCTGAAAGAATACCGCGAAATAAGAGAACGGGAACCTCATTCATGTCCAGCCAAAACGCAAAAAATACTGCTGACAATATACGCGAGGCCATTGCCACCCTCGAAGAGCGTGTTGATACTATCACAACGGCCCTTATGAGCACGGAAGAATTTGCCAAAACTGCTAATGTCGCCTCCAATGTGCAATTGCGCATGAAACAAGGCATGAACGCTCACATGGCACGTCAACTCTCCATGTTTAATATGCCAAGCCGTGAAGACATCACGGCATTGGGCGAACGCATTATGACAATGGATGACCGCCTCGTGCGGATTGAAGAAATGCTACGTCAGATATCGCCCGAAACAAAACCAGCAATGAAAACTCGCACGCCCCGCACGAAAAAACCACGCACCAGAGCTGCGAAAACAAATACAAAACCTACTAAAACCAAGAATGCCACCACAGCGAAGAAAACTCGCAACAAATCTAACTGACTTCAATTCAAAAAACAGCCCATCAAGCAATCTCACATACGAAGGCTTAAGCCGTGGCATCTCCAACTCCCGACAAAAACAATACCATCGCAAACCAAGTGCGCAGACTGGTGGACCGTACCATACAGCGCAACATCAAAGGTGTTGAATATTTTGCATCCACTGCTCCACCGGTTGGCCTGACGCCGAAAGAAACAATTTATAAACGCGGAACGCTGAACCTTTATCACTACCATACCCAGACAGATGAGCTTTTTCGCGTGCCAATTTTAATTGTCATGGCCACTACCAATCGTTCCTACGTACTTGATATCGCGCCGGGGCAAAGCTTAATCGAGTTTCTTGTCAAAAATGGTTACGATGTGTTTGTGATCGATTGGGACCCGCCTCGCCCGGAAGAAAAAAGATTGGGCCTTGAAGATTACACGCAAGATTTTATTCCGGCCTGCATTTCCAAAATTCAGGAAGAAACCGGTGAAGACGATATCAGCATAATCGGCTATTGTATGGGCGGTGCGCTTTCGGTTATTTACGCAGCCACTCACCCTGATGGCCCGCTCAAGAACCTGATTTGTTTTACAACACCGATCAATTGGCACGAAATGGGGCTGTTCAACGTTTGGTCTGAGAAAAACCACTTCGATGTAGATCGACTGGTAGACATGGTTGGCAATGTTCCCCCTGATTTAATCATGACATCATTCGACATGTTGCGTCCTTCTGGAAAAGTCGCGGGCCGCATACAATTGTGGGATAATATGTGGAATGATGAATTTGTAAATTCATTTCGCAAGTTTGATAGATGGGCCAACGAAACCTTGCCATTAACTGGTGAATATTTCCGCCAAACCACCAAAGACCTGATGTGGGAGAATAAACTCTTTAAAGGTGAACTGATGGTTGGCGGCAAGCGCGCAGATATTAGCAATATCAAAATACCATTACTGCATGCCGTTGCCGAACATGACCACATCATACCTCGCAAGGCGAGCGAGCCATTGATACAATTAGCAAGCTCTGAAGATAAAGAAGAGCTTCTCCTTAAAGGGGGGCACATTAGCCTTGTTGCCGGCCCTAACGCCGTGCGCCGCCTCTGGCCTAAACTCGACGAATGGCTTTCAGAAAGATCTGTATAAAATGAATGACACAACCCGTTACCCGACAACGATTCCCTGCGAAGAACATTTGTTAACCCTCCGCTTAATGACAAAAGCAGATGAATCTGATGTCTTGGCATTTGCACAATCATTACCCATTCACGATCTTTTATATGTCAGGCGCGACATCACCAACCCGAAGGTTGTTGCCGCCTGGGCTGATGCCATTAGTGATGGATCGATTACGACCGTCCTTGCATTTGATGACGAGGCAATCGTTGGGTGTGGTGCATTGATCCGTGATCCACTTTCCTGGTCTCCCCATTGGGGCGAGTTACGAGTTCTTGTTTCTTCTTCCATGCGTCAAAAAGGTCTCGGACGCATACTCATTCAGGAATGTTTCCTGATGGCCATTGAACGAAAATTAAAAAAACTGTCTGCGAACATGACTGTTGATCAACAAGGTGCCGTTGCCATTTTTGAGGAACTCGGCTTTAGCGGTGAAGCACTGCTGAAAGATCAAGTGATGGATAAAAACGGCGAAACTCACGACATTGTCATTCTTTCATGCGATGTTGAACGCGTTCACAGCCAAATGGCTGCTTATGGTGTGGAACCTTCTGTATGATTTTGATACAGTTTATTGTTGCGCTGCAATATTCAACGTAAAGAATACTCATTTTGCTGATAAACTTCTTTTCTTTCTGCCTAATCGCACCTAGATTCAAGGTTAGTAGAAGTTAGTCAGGCGTGAAATGTCAGAATCAATGGTAAGATTATCCCGGCCTCCTGTTCCATTTGCTCTCATGGAGGCTGGACGCGCACTTAGCGAAATGGCGCTTCTTCCGGCTGCGGAACTTCCTTTGCGATGGGCCCCCAGTGGCGACGGACATTCAGTGATTGTATGTCCAGGGTTTTTGACCAGCGACTCTTCTACAAGTTTGTTGCGCAGGTTTATTCGCAGCAAAGGATATGAAGTTCACGGGTGGAACCAGGGACGTAATCTTGGTCCAGGTGCATCAGGTGACAAGATAGATCTTCTGGCAGATTGGATTATTTCAATCTTTCGCAAATCCAGGCGTAAAGTCTCGTTAGTTGGGTGGAGCCTCGGCGGCGTTATGGCCCGCGAACTTGCCAAACAAATGCCAGACCAAATTCGTCAGGTCATTACCCTCGGCAGCCCAATTTCCGGGAATGTGGAAGCATCAAGTATTTCCTGGATATACAATCAGCTTGCCGGGTCAGCAGAACAATCGGTTCGACTACAAGAACTTATGGAAAACCTTCACAAACCACCTGAACATGTTCCGTCTACGTCAATTTTTACAAAATCTGACGGCATTGTTTCGTGGCGCGGATGCGTTGAACCAGAAGGCAATATGACAGATAATATTGAAGTTTACGCAAGCCATTGTGGCCTGGGCGTTAATCCAATTGTATACTTTGCAATTGCGGACAGATTAGCATTACCGGAAAATGAGTGGTCACCTTTCGATCGGGAAGCGAGCACATGGCGCCGGGCTGTCTATCCAACCTGCGGGCATGTTTACGGTCCCCCGATTTCCTAATCAAAATCAAAAGGGTCTGCCAATTGGCAGACCCTTAAACTATGGGCACTCAACGTTAAGCGTTTGCGCCTGGGCGAACTTTCTCGCGAAGTGTAGTAATATAATCAGACACTGGCTCAATGCTCTCCCGGCCGCTTTCAGCGGTTAGCGAGGCAACTGTGCGAACCTGAGCTACATTACGTTCAATGCCCTCGCGCAGTGCGTCGCGTTGAATGCGCAAGGATTCACCAACTGAATCAGCACCCATCACATCGCGAAACGCTTCAAAAGTGGCATCAGTATTTTCCTGTGCATTTTCAATCAAGGTCATCAAAACGTCACGACGTTTGTCACCCATAATTGCACCAGAAGCAGCAAGCGCTGCACCAGCTTCTTTGAAATTCACTTGAATGCGTTCAAGGATTGTTTCAACATCATTTTCAACTTTAGCCGTAGCCTTTACCTTAGCAGTTGCTTTTGGAGCCGATTTCTTCGCAGCAGCTTTTTTTGTTGCTGTTTTCTTTGTTGTTTTCGTGTCAGCCATGTCGTGTTCCTTTCGTGTGTACAAACTATTGGCAATTAAGCTGCCTTTGCGGAGGCAACAGTTTCTTCAGACGACCGTAAATGGTCGACTACAAGTTCAGTAATTCTAGATAAGAATTTAGGTGGAAGATCGTGCCCCATCTCATCAATGATTTCTACTTTAGCACCATTGATAGTTGCAGCGATATCGAGCCCACCTTGAAAGGGCACCAATGGATCGCTTGATCCGTGGATAACCAATGTCGGTGCTTCAATTTTTTTAGAAAAAGCACGCAAATCACCCGTTGCAATAATTGCTGCAATCTGCCGGCGAATACCCGCAGGATAATTACATCGGTCAATTGCCGCAGCAATCCGTTTACGGAATGCAACTGGCTCATTACCACCATCTTTAGTACCTATCAGCCCCCACAAGCCGATAGTACGATCAATCAGTTCATCGCGAGTGCGTGGTTTTGTACGCACTGAAAAAATTTCATTAATGATTTTCGAATCTGGCTTTGGCAATTTAGGATTATTGGTCGATGTCATAATCGGAACAAACCCGGCAATACGGCTCGGATATTGCGCAGCAAAAACCTGCCCAATCATACCGCCCATGGAAACGCCAATCACATGCGCTCTCTCAATAGAAAGGGCATCGAGAACACCAACTGTATCTTTAGCCATATCTTTGAGCGTATAAGGCGCAAGTCCCTTAAGGCCGATCATTTTTGCAATCGCCATACGAGCCGGACGAGGAGACCGTTTCGCGTGAAGCTTCTGAGTTAAACCAATATCGCGGTTATCAAAAGCAATCACACGATAACCAGCTTTGACCAGCGCATCAATCATGGCCGGTGGCCAATGGGTGAGCTGGGCAGCGAGACCCATAATCAGTAGAATAGCCGGATTTGAAGCACTCCCGTACTCTTCATACTCAATTGTCAGTCCATTTGCGTTAAGTTGTGCCATGGTTATACAATCTGTTCCCTAATGTACCGACGTGGATGTTTCGCTATGAGCTGCCTCTGACATAGATTGATCACCAATCAGCGCTGTAGCCTGCCCTACCCAATGGTCTCTAATCATCCGACCACGTAATTTTAATGCCTCGTCAAGAGATTTCACATCAGCCTCACTAAGAGCGGCAATATGTTGAAGACTGGTAATCCCGGCCCCCTGCAATCTTCCAGCAAGCGCCTTACCGATTCCACGAATCTGTGTCAGATCATCGATTCCGGATACGGATAGTACAGTTTTTTTTGTTTTTCGAGGTGCTTTCTTTACACTAGTTTTCGACGGCTTTGCCTTTACTTTCTTTGCAAGCTTTGGCGCTGCTTTATGCGGGCGTTTTTTCGCCGTTCGCGATTTCGTTGAAGCAGCAAAGAGTTCGTCAAAAGATTCCTGTAAACACTCACTATAGAAAGACGGGTCTGGCAGCATCTCCCGACATGCCGTTACAGTGACATAAATATTGCCGCAATAGCTTGTGACCGCATGGAAAATACCAACCGAATCCATAACCGGGCCAAGACCATAAGAATTCACCAACTTAGCGCCCGCCATATAAAGCGGTACAGGTGGGCCAGGGACATTACTAACAACTGTATTAAACATTGGGCTTATACGGTTCGCCAATCCGAGACGCGAATATAATCGCGAGGAAACACCAGAGATCATTTCCGGAGCAAGTTTCGATGCTTCAGAAAGTTCACGTGCACCAACTGCCTTAGACATTTCCTTTGAGTTAGATGCGCTTTCATGAGTAAAATGAAGACGAGCCAATGGATCAGCAATATGAGACCCAAGCGGAATACTCAAGGCTGATACTTGATTGCCCATAGAACTCTTCTCGCCGGTAGAGCGAACTGAAACCGGCGCCATCGCAATCAGGGAATCTTTTGGTAACTCGTCCTTGGCCTTTAGATATTTACGCAATGCCCCGCCAACAACGGCCAAAATAGTATCATTAACAGTTACACCAGGAATGCGCTGGCGAATTTTCTTGACATCATCAATTGTAAAGCCAACCCCATCAATCACGCGATGTCCAGAAACTGTTCCATTAAAGCGTGTACGTGGCACTTTTGTTCCAAGAAGACTAAACTCACCACTGGTAATACCTGAAGCAAATTTCAGCGCCCCTGGAGCCATCCGCCGCGCAACATTCAGCGCGTGAAACGGCTTGACCATATTGTTCATATTAGCACGAGCCAGCAATTCCATAGATCCGGGAACGCGGCTTTTACGAGGTGCAAACTCTGGTGCATGCGTTTGCGTATCGGCTTCAAGCGTATGAATTGCTTCAGCAATATCAACCCCGGACAAACCGTCAATGGCGCAGTGATGGATTTTCGTAACAATGGCGTAGGAACCCGCAGGGACATTTGGAATATTATCCAGACCTTCGATAACAGTAAATTCCCAAAGTGGCTTGGCCAGATCAAGCTGGCGAGCATGAATGCGTGCGACCTGGATACAAAGCTGCCTCCAGTCTCCTGGGTGCGGCAAAGCAATATGACGAATATGAAATTCAATATCGAAGTCTGGATCGTCAATCCAATACGGGTGATCAACACCAAACGGAACCTGCTTTAATCGTTGGGTAAAGGTTTTTGCAAGGTGCACCCTTCCCTGAACAAATTCCAGAATGTCTTTAAAGCGAACTAAGCCATCTGGAGCTGTAGACGGATCATAAATATTGCATGAGCCAATATGCATCGGCGTACGCGGACTCTCAGCGTGAAGAAACAATGAATCAAGGCCCGTCAATTGCTCAGGAGCCCATTCCCTGAAGACATCATTGAGTTTTCTCGCCATTGCTCATTCCTTCCAAATTTAATACTGCCGTGAAGCAGCAGATTTAGCCAGATAATATCAATTAATGGAGTCGAGTCCAGTAAAATATTGCGGCGCAATATTACAATATGTTCAACATTTTGTGATTTCAATTAACTCAATAATATCAATATGTTAATTGTTATGCTGAATAGCAATACCGTTTAAAATCAAATCCAGCGCCTGCCGATTTGCTTTCCGAGCGCGGTCATCATCGCCATATATCGCCCAATGAAGCGTCGATGCCCGCCAGCTTGCAACGAGACTTTGCGCAACAATATCGGCATCATAATCCAAAGAAAGATCACCTTGCTCTTGGCCTTTTCGAACGATCTCGTCAACAATCGCGACCAGGCTTGCGCTTGTGTCAGTGAATTTTTGCGTATCCTGCATAGCAGCATCAACTACAATTTGCCGAAGCAGGTCACTATGAGCATCCCATTCATCAAGAACTATCGCTCTTAGTAATTCTAATTGCTCCACCGCACCCAAATCAAACTCACGAAGACGGATATTTACTTTTTCCGCAACCTGCTCATTAAACGCGACAACCAAGGATGCTTTTGTGGGAAAATGTAAAAAGAACGTAGCATTTGCGACATCTGCCTCTTTTGCAATATCACCAATTTTTACGCCATCATACCCATGCTCAGACATAAGATTGAGCGCTGCATTTAAGATACGCATTCTCGTTTCATATTTTTTTCGTTCACGGCGCGACATTTGGATTGGGCTTGTAGTAGAAGATACGGTATTCATCGGTGTGTAATCCCTATGACAAGCTCAAAATGACATGACGTTTTCTAACAACATGGCGAGTGAATACCTAATCATATGCCATCCGTATCGCAATAGAAGGCTTAACAAATGCTCCATCATTCCATCACAACCGATTACCTGATTGTTGGGAGTGGCGCTGTCGGAATGGCTTTCGCAGATGTGTTACTAAATGAGACCGACGCAACAATAACTATTGTCGACCGACATCAAAAGCCAGGTGGGCATTGGAATGTGGCTTATCCTTTTGTAACCCTGCACCAGCCCTCTTCCTTTTACGGAGTCAGCTCAAGAGAACTCAGCAAAGGCAGAAAGGACCTGACCGGATTGAACAAGGGACTATATGACCTTGCTTCCGGCGCAGAAGTGAGCGCTTATTATGATGAAGTGATGCGTCATCAATTTTTACCAAGCGGGCGCGTTCAATATTTCCCTATGTGCGACTATCAGGACGAGGGAAAATTTATCTCCATGCTCAACGGTAAAGAGCATCACGTTATCCGGAAGAAAACCGTCGATGCGACGTATCTAAAAACGACAGTTCCCTCAACACATACACCAAATTTCACCATCGCACCGCAAGTGCGGTTCATGCCACTCAATGATCTTCCAATGATCAAGGAAGCGCCAGAAGGATTTGTCGTCATCGGAGGAGGCAAAACCGGTATAGATGCCTGCTTATGGTTATTGGAAAACGGCGTTGACCCGGATATAATTCGTTGGATTATGCCGCGCGATGCATGGCTACTTGATCGGCGCAATACACAACCCTCAGAAGAGTTTTTTGAAAACACGATGGGTGCACAGGCCGCGCAGATGGAATCCATCGCGCAAGCCACTTCCATTGAAAATATGTTTGATCGCCTTGAAGAGAGTGGTTATTTTGTCCGACTAGACAAAAATATTCGACCGCAAATGTTTCATGGCGCAACCATTAGTCAAATGGAATTAGAAGAGCTTCGTCGCATCAAAAATATCGTCCGTATGGGGCGCGTTAAAGACATTAGCACAGATAAAATTATTCTAGACGAAGGATCCATACCAACAAATCAAAATATTATCCATATCGATTGCTCTGCGCGTGCAATCAGTAACGATAAAATTAAACCTATATTTCAAGAAAACTTAATTACGCCGCAAATGGTACGCTCCTATCAACCGGTATTCAGCGCTGCGTTTATCGCACATATTGAAGTAACCTATAATGATGAAGCAGAGAAAAACCACTTATGTGGCGTCGTACCTCTCCCCAATCATGATACTGATTTTATCAAATTCACAGCAGCCTTTATGATGAATCAATATAACTGGAGCCAGAACAAAGAATTGCGCAATTGGTTATTGAACAATCGACTTGACGGTTTTAGCAAACTCGTTGCATCGATAGATAAAACCGATACCAAGAAAACCGAGATCATGAAACGCCTGCAGGAAAATTCCATACCTGCCATGAGTAAGTTACAACAATTCCTTACAGAGATCGTGTAATCTTCGATTCATAAAATTGATAGTTACAAAAAGATTTGCCTCAGCTTGAATTTTACGAACGGGGGTTGGCCCTATTCGGAAATAGGGCCGAGGCTCACCGAACGGCTGGTTGATCCTGTGAGTTCAACGGACAGTAAACTCGAACGATTGGAAGTCCGGATTGCGTGCCAAAATAACCATCGAGCAAGACGAGTCATGCTACCCTTCTTCTTGACTTCAATATTTTGCTGCACAAGTATCCAGTTGAGAGAAGGAGAGTGGCACGTGAAAACAAGAGTATTAATATTAGCAACTGCGTTCTCAATGGGGGCAGTTGCTTGCGGTCCAGAAAATGTCGAGACGAAAAGCAATTCATCGAACTACGAAGCGATAATACTAAACTCCCAAGAAGGTACAGATATTCCATTTCCTTTACACGAAACTCGTGAACTTGCTGGATATGAGACGAACGTTGCTGGAATGAGTTTTTTTGAGCTTCGTATTCCAAAGAAATCAGCAGGTGCGCCGCCTCATTCTCACTCTCACGAAGATGAGTTCTTTTATGTGCGAACTGGGAGTCTGACCTTCATGGCTGACAATTCGCGAAAGACAATTTCGGCTGGCGGTTTTGTACTTTTGCCTCGTAATGGTCTACACGCGTTCTGGAATTCATCCGACGAGGATGCAATTGTGTTAGTCGGGACGTCCAAAGGGGAATTCGGAGACTTCTTTGATGCTGTTGCGGTGGAAGCTCGACAAAAACAAGCGGCATCGCCACAACAAATTGGAGAGATAGTCGGACTATTGGGTGCAGAACGTGGAATCATTATCGATATGTCAAAATTGCCTGATGATGTAGCGGGCCTTTATGGCCTTAAGTGACATGCATAAATTCTAAAGTGTAAACGAGCCATTGATTCCTAAACCCTGAACTTCCATTTCTAGCGAACTTCAGAAGTCGTCGCTACCGGTAATTTTGGCCCAAAAGAGACGTTCATCATTTCAAATGAAATGTCTGAAAACGAGCAGGAATTCGCCTTAGATGAGCGTCCTAAAACGCCCAAAA
>CAZGVP010000007.1:0-24224 GCA_964529135.1 uncultured Caulobacterales bacterium
GCCTATGAGCTCTCATGTCATCATAGTTTAATTAGAACAGTCACATTTTTAGATGTTTTGTAAGAACTGTACGACATGGCAAAACTGCAGCAGAGAAGAGAAACCTCCATAACTATATGTTTTTTATATATATTTCTTATTTTTTCGCACTCCACTGTAGTAATGTCTGGCGTTATCAACGCAAGTGTTATATAAGATAGGTGATATACAAGATATGCGGGCCCAAAAAGCACGTACTCGCTAATTCACAGCTGCTTGCGTATGTACCGCAACAGATATTTTAGAATTGATGCGGTGAGAAACTCTATAAGTTAAATAAAAATGGGCAGTAAAATCACAAAACTCGGTCAGATAAGCAAATCCAAAAATTTTGCATTTGATTTTTAAATCCTGAAAACAGGAAACACCAAAAAGGGAGGACTATCATATGACCCCACGTTCAAAATTACTTTTCATGAGTGCGGCAGCACTAATCAGCATGGGCAGCAATTCAGCATATGCACAACTAGACGAAATTATTGTTACGTCACAAAAAACCGAAGAAACCCTGCAGGAAGTTCCCATTGCTGTTAGCGTACTTGGCAGCGAACAAATAGAAAGCGCCTTTGCCAGCAATAACCTTGAAAGCCTTACCACGCTTCTACCATCGGTTAGCTTTCGCAAAGGCACTACAAATGCCAACTCTGCGATTACAGTTCGCGGTATTGGAACAATTTCATTTTCTGATGCAGCTGAGCCAAGTGTGGCAACCGTAGTTGACGGTGTCGTGCTAGGACGTTCAGGGCAGGCTTTCGGTGATCTTTATGATATTGAACGCATTGAAGTTCTACGTGGACCGCAAGGAACCTTGTTTGGCAAGAATGCCTCTGCAGGTGTGGTCAATATCGTCACCAAACGCCCTAATCAGGAAGAGTTTGAGGGCTATATTTCTGCTTCTTACTTTCAGGACCAAGAGTACCAAATCAAAGGCCGCGTCTCCGGTCCGATCAGTGATACCGTGGCAGCAAGTCTTACGCTGAGCCGTAGCGAGTTTGACGGCTTCATCACCAATCTCTTCAACAATCGTGAGGTTAATGGCTATGACCGTTGGGGTGGGCGCGCGCAAGTTCTGTGGGAACCTGATGATAGTTTCAATGCATTATTTACGTATGAACACTCCGAAAGCAATGATGATTGCTGTGCGGACATTCCTGCATTAGCAGCCAACAATGGTCGTTTTGCTAATAGTTTAGCACCTCCAGGGGGCAACGGCATTGTTGATTCAGGCAATGGCACTCGCCCAGTAGCAGACATCCAGACCGATACGCGTGTTATCGATCAGGACTTTGAAACACGGACCGTCAATAATTTTGATGCATTCTCACTAGAGCTTAACAAGGAAATTTTTGCTGGGCACACCGTAACATCGATCACCTCATTTCGTGAGTGGATAAACACCGAATTTCGTGAAGGAGACTTCACTTCAAATGGTGGCTCAGATGTAACACCGGTTTTTGCGGTTCCATTCCTGCTGCATGATGTTGGAACACGCGACAACAGTCAATTTACGCAGGAATTTCGCATTCAATCACCAGCCGGTCAAAAATTAAACTATCAACTGGGCGCCTATCTCTTCACGTTGGATATCGAATCCGATTTTACGCGTGACGCAAGTTGCCAGAACAATGGCGGGCAAAATCAAGCGATCCTGGATGCCAATCCTGGGTTAACCTGTAATGCCAATGATATTGTTTCTGCTACCGGGTTTTCTACAGTTGACTTCGAGAATTACTCATTCTTCGGTCAGGCGGATTACGACCTCCTGGATGGCTTAAACCTTATGTTTGGTTTCCGCTGGACACGTGACGAAGTTGAGTTCATTCACAGTCGTGTCAACAATGATCCATTCGGCCGCCAAGGTGTTGGGGTGCGCCCCGATCTTCCAAATGGTCAATTTGGTTTTGCATCTGGCGGCTTTGCCATACCAAATGACAATGTGCCTACTGGAGAGTTGGACATCAATGGAGATCCTATTCTGGTCAATGTACCAGCCAATACTGGCCGCGTTACAAACAGTGACTTCTCAATTAAAGCCGGCCTGAATGCCGAACTGGCTACACTCTTTGGCAGTGATGCGAATATTGGCAACATCTACTTCACTTATTCGCAAGGCTATAAAGGCCCAGCGTTTAACGTATTCTTCAACCAGGGTAATAATGACACCGTGCCGATATCCCCCGAAGAATCTGATCATTTTGAAATTGGTTACAAACTGCAAATTCCAAGTTTTGTTCTCAATGTTGCCGCGTACACGACAGACATTACCGGATTCCAGGCAAACGCATTTGATAACTCAACAGGCGTTACTATTACCCGATTAACAAATGCTGGTGACGTCCGTACACGCGGTATCGAGGTTGATGCTATCTGGTCTCCAAGCGAGTATGTTTCCTTTACAGGAGGCATAGCTCTGAACGAAGCTGAAATTCAGGCATTCAACTCACCAATTAACCCGACAACAGGTCAACCTGACTTCCCTGGGGGAATCTTCTCTGGGCAGGACCTTTTGTTCTCACCGGATTTCAATTACACATTCGGCGCAAACTTCGATTATCCGGTAACGCAGAATGCTAATCTATTCCTCAACACCACTTTTGCCCATGTTGACGAACAGGAATCATTACTTCCTGGCGGTAACCCTGCAAACCCGTTCCCGATTCCTGCACAAAGCCTTTTGCCATCCTATAACCTTTGGGATCTCAGCGTTGGTATTGAATGGGACGAAAAATATCGCGCAACCTTCATCGTGAAGAATTTGCTTGATGAAAGCTTTGTCACCACAAACTCCGGAGACGTTTTCCGCTTTCAAATCCCTCGTGAAGCTGATCGTTATATTGGTGCAAACTTCCGGGCACAGTTCTAGTAACCGCCGCTTAGCTTAAGCGGTACCACCCAGTAGAGCCGACGATCAGGCGATTTCCTCCTGCCCGATCGTCGGCTTTTTAGTATGCAAACGCCCTATGAATGCATAACATAACCAGTGCCTTTTCAAATTGTACGAACAGGTAAATAGCCGATAATATCAAACTCTGATATCATTGATCATTCAGTAAACATCAACTTTCCACTATGTAAGCAGGCCTTTATGGACGGCAACAATTTACTCTTTACTTTGACAAGCTGTATTTTCTTCATGGCGATAGTGGCATTTGTCTCGTGGTCAAAATCAAAGAATGAAGTCGATTCACGTGATGGGTATTTTCTTGCAGGGCGTGGCCTTAGCGGCGTTTTCATTGCGGGGTCTTTATTACTCACTAATCTTTCTGCTGAACAGTTAATAGGTCTCAACGGATCAGCATACGGTTTTAATTTATCCTCGATGGCTTGGGAGGTTACCGCCGCGCTAAGCACTGTTGCGATGGCGCTTATTTTTTTACCTCGCTATCTTGCAGGTGCTTTTACAACTTTGCCTGAATTTTTGCGCTCACGGTTTGATGAGGATGTGCAACGATATTCAGTTGTCTTATTTATGCTCGGCTATGGTCTAGTGACAATACCGTCAGTTCTTTATTCCGGGTCAGTCGCTGTAATGCAGCTTTTTGGAGTACCAGAGCTTCTTGGTGCAGGTTATTTTCCATCTCTTGTCATTACGGTGATTGCAATTGGGGCAATCGGATCTGTATATGCAATTTTTGGCGGTCTGAAAGCTGTTGCCGTTTCTGATACACTGAATGGAATCGGATTGCTGATCATCGGGATTCTTGTTCCCGTTTTAGGCTTAATCGCACTTGGAGATGGCAGTTTTGGTGAAGGTTTCAAAACAATAACAACGCAGAACACGCAAAAACTCAATGCGATCGGCGGCCCATCAGACCCCACCCCTTTTGCTACCCTCTTCACAGGTATGGTTTTCGCTAATCTTTTCTACTGGTGCACCAATCAATACGTCATACAGCGCACGCTTGGCGCAGCTAGCCTCGCAGAAGGCCAGAAAGGCGTTCTCTTCTCAGGGTTTTTCAAAGTTCTGGTGCCGTTTATGATGATGGTTCCCGGCGTTATCGCATTCCATCTTTATGGACCCGGGCTTGATAGCATTGATCAGGCTTACCCAAAATTAATCCGTGATGTTCTCCCGGTCTATATGAGCGGGTTTTTCCTGGCGGTTTTACTGGGAGCGGTTTTTAGCTCCTTCAACTCATTACTCAACAGTGCCGCGACACTGTTTTGCCTGGATATCTGGATACCATCACGCGGCGGTTCAATCTCTGATAGTGAAGCTGTGCGAGTAGCAAAAATTGCCTCTGTAATCATCGCATTATTCTCATTCGTTGTTGCTCCCCTACTCTATTTTGCACCTGAAGGCCTATGGCAGATCATTCGTATATTTACAGGTTTTTATAATATACCGATCATTGCCATTGTTTTAGTCGGGTTATTCACTCAACTTGTTCCAGCAATCGGTGCTAAAATTGCGATTATCTTCCATGTGGTCACTTATGGGCTTATCAGATTTATTTTACCAAACGGCTATATTCCCGGCATACCTCCCATTCCAATCGATCTTCATTTTTTACATCTTTACGCAATCCTGTTTGTAATAGAAATCGCTATCATGCTGGCAGCAGGTGCTATTCGACCACGCAATACACCATGGGTATTTGAAAGAAAAGAAGCCGTAGATATGACACCATGGCGGTTTGTCTGGCCCCTTGCCACTACCTTAATATCCGCCGTATGCGCTCTTTATCTTTTATTCTCACCTGTGGGTATTGTAGACGGCGCATTCACGACAGCATTTTATGTAGCGTTTGCAATACTCATCATTGCTAATATTTCAATATGGAGCAGAGCGTTAAACAAGACCGCGCAGCTTTAAAATCCCGCAACCCAGTCTTTTTCAATTACACTCAAATTGTTATTAAGGCTTGAATATTCTACTACTGGCCCAAGCGGAACATGGTCGCCAGTACGCACAAACACGGCCATCTCATCCAGAGCCAACGTCAAGGTATAGGTATCCCCGCCCTTATAGGAAGCCCCATCAGGAAATTGTTGCCAGGTTCCTTCCGGGATATAGACCGTCACCTGGCCATCAGCACGCAGACAAGGCGCAACCAGAAGTTTTGCCCCAAAGAAAAATTGCTCTTCAAACCGCCATGCTTCCGGCTCTTCCGGGCATGCAAGAGCCATCGCTCTTTGCACAGGTAATCCCGTTGTATGAGCTTCAACCATAACGTCTTTAAGGTAGGGCAATAATTGATAGCGCAAATGGAGCGCTTTCATTGCTGCAGCTTCTGCTTCTGGTCCATAAGACCAAGGCTCGCGATCACCAATTCCATGCAGGCGCATATGAGCTGAAAAAACAGCTGCTTGTATCCAACGCACATAGAGTGTCGGATCGCGAGTATCGCCGTAAAACCCGCCAATATCTGTCGCATAAAATGGTGCACCTGACATACCCCATGACAAACCACCTCGCAAAGAAGCTGCAAGCCCTTCCCAATCTGCCTGCGGGTCACCGCCCCATTGAGACGGAAATTGCTGGCAACCAATCCACGATGCCCGGCTAAAAAGAAACGCCCCGTTCGTTGAGAACGTCTCCGCCGCCTCATAGACACATTTATTATAGAGATAAGCGTACACATTGTGCAGTTGGCGACCATGCTCTCCATTATGAGCAATTACGTCATCGGTAATTTGTTCGCCAAAATCAGCTTTGATCATATCAACACCAACATCAAAAAGGTCTTTATGCCGATTATGCCAAAATTGATATGCTTCGGGATGTGTAAAATCCAAAATTCCAGAGTCAGGCAAAGGTGTTAACACCTCACCAAATGGCGATGTATCCCATTGATATCGATAGGCTTGACCCGAATTGTGATCTTTCAAAAGCCATCCTTTATCAGATAATTCCTGAAACAGGGGGTTTTTGACCGAGATCATCGGATATTCCCAGATACAGATCTTGAAGCTCATCGCCTTCAATTGATCGAGCACCGCTTTCGGGTCAGGGTAGCGCTTTTTATCCCACTCAAAAGAAAATCGCGTATCCGTATCAAGCCAGGCCCTGCCGTCCAAAGTGATGGTATCACACGGCATCCCACGTTTTCTCACTTCCTTTGCTACACTAAGAAGCTCTTCAGCATCGCGATAATACGCTTTAGACAAAATCACCCCAAGAGACCAATCCGGTGGCACTGGTGAACGCCCCGTTAATTGGGTATACTGATTAATAATATCCGCCCCGGTGCACCCCGTGAACAAAAATAAATCAAGCACTTCATCTTCTACGAATAAACCATAAGAACGTTGAGACCATGATGGAAACCCCACACCATGAGTGACCGGCGCTGGAGTATTGCAAAATACACCCCAACCATCTGGACTCCACGCAAAAGGCATATTCTTGTATGAAATTTCCGCGTTCACACCGAGTGCATCATGATTATAGGATGAAATAAGGTGGCCACGTTTATCGAGCCGACCCCATTTTTCCCCGAGACCATAGATACTTTCATCTGATGACAAATCGAAATGAGCATACCATCCCCAATCACTTCGCGTGAAAGAAGGTAACCGGTTTTTTTTTACAAAATGCCCGTCAGTTGCTGAATGCACAACTTCGCGGCCATTCGCTGATAAAGTAATTGCCATGGATTGACGGCTTATCACTAACCGATGATTTCCATTTTCCAGTGCAATGGTTTTTTCGGATGGCATAGCGGTTGTTTTTCCCCTTGTTGCAGCCCCTGCAACAAAACCGTAATCAATCTTGCGATCTCCGCCCAATCGAATCCGAATACCAAATTCATGAAAACCAATACGCATCTCGCCAAGAGAGGTGGGAAGACTAACTTCACCAGAGTCCATGACAACAGGATTTCCCGTTATTTTTGGGTCCGGAAAGCGCGACCAATCGAAACCCACAGGATTAACAAGAGGAACACTCATATCAAAACGATTTTCCTCACGTTAACTCCAGCACAGGTAAGTTCAATGATGCCGCAACACTTCGTAAAGCTTGACGATAATCGCCATATGCAATTGAAAAATGATGCTCAAGGCCTTCCTCTAATATTGTATTGAAGACTTCGTGTGCCGGCTTACCAAATTTCATGACGCCAGATGTCCCGGTAAAGGCCATAGG
This sequence comes from uncultured Caulobacterales bacterium, assembly GCA_964529135.1. GTDB lineage: Bacteria > Pseudomonadota > Alphaproteobacteria > Caulobacterales > Parvularculaceae > CALLPQ01. The sequence continues at coordinate 7,130 of CAZGVP010000007.1, forward strand.
TGCACGGAGGAATTCTGCAATCCCGATAACCAATTTCGTCTCATTACGCGCACGAGATAATCTTGCAATACTAACCTGACCTGGTTTCAACGGAAATTGATGAAGGAGTGGCATCTTCCGATTGGTGTGGATTGTCGCTTCGGGTTGCGCTTCAGGATCACACATCGAAAGTGGCGCTAGACCACAATGCCAGAATACGCCAGTGTCATCTTCAAAATCAAGATCTACCAAATCTGCCATCCAGGAAGGTTCGCCCGCGAGCTCTTGTAATAAAAGCGACGAAAATGACCCATAAACATCTGCCTCACATGCACTTGGAACATTTTTCTGGTTCATCATAGCCATTGGGCCACAAGCCGCGCATCCATACTCAGTAAAAGTTTCCGGCCAGCAACGCACTGCCATCCCTTTTGCACCAGTTTCTTTTTGAATATCTTCCAAGGCACAAAAAACCCGGAACGAACGATCAAGCTCCTCCTGATCAACAGCATCAAGGCCTGCTAAAGCATCTGTTGCTGCTACTTTCACACCGGCCACTCGTGCGCTATCAGCTGCTTTCGCTTTAGAAAACAACGTTTCAAGACTGAATTCCTTAACGCTCACATCAGACAACGCCGCAAGTTCAGTTTTATTAAAACTACATGTGTCAAATCCCTCCGGATGCTGGCCTATCACACTAATCGTTGTACCTTTAAGGGCTTTAAGCGTTTTAGATACTTCATCTGTAGGGGGTGCATGTAGCATAACCGCACGGCTTGGCTTGCGCATCACCTGTTCGCTCAACGCAATCAAATCATTCGTGACATGAGGGGATTTTGGGTCTGCATAGAGTGACCCATGCGCAAGTCCAACCTTGCCCAAAGCATGGGCAGCAAGGTTTAATCCGCAAAATGCATTTAGTCGCAAGCGCCCACCAACTCGCGGTTCAGGCACCGCCCATATCCCCACAGGTACGTTCGCGTTTTGAGCGATTTCCACTGTCATTGTGGCATCAGTGAACGTTATCTGCAAAATCAAAAGCGCATCAATGCCATCAGCTTGATTTATCTGTGCAATCGCTGCCCTTGCCGCATCAGCATCATAGAGTAATGTCCTTGGACCGATCGCCTTTATGCCAGCAACATCCAATGCTGCAAAACATTCAGCTAGCTTTTCTTCTGCAAACGGCACATCAAAAGTTGGTCGCCCAAGAGCTGCAACACCATAGGTTAAAGCCATATACTAACTCCCGAAACCTTCATAATTATTGCGAAAAAATTCATCACCCGGTATGATGCCTATATTACCACCGTAAAGCGAGTGCTCTGTCCATGGCATAGCATTATCATCTGTTAACTGATTAAGTGACTGCATATAAGCGACAGCATCACCACGTAAAGCATGCCTAATAGCACCCCAATCAGGAAAATGACCAAAAGCTTTCTGCCAGATAGCGCGCCCAGCAAGATAACCGGATGCACCCGCCTTATACGCATGCGTTAAAATTTTTCGAAATTCATCCATTCCAGCTCCGGCTGATAACATTACCCAGGGGCGACCCGCAGCCTCGCCCAGAGCATCAAACCATTTTTGAGTGTCTTGCCAATTATCCCCGCCAACTCCAGGAATATCATCAGCCGGCAAAGGGCTTTCCAACTTAAAAACATCCACGCCATATTTTAAATCCGCAAATGTCTGAACACTTTCCAAAACCAGTTCAGGTTTTTTCGTTTTCATTTCTACATAATCGGTCGTTTGTTCCTTATCTTTTGCCAGTGGGTAAACCAAGAGTTCAAATATATATGGGATATCATATTTGGCACATGCATCACCAATACGAGCGGTGAAATCTTTTTGTTTTTGGCAAACAGCAGGGGCAGCATCAGGTCTGTACCATGTTAAGACCTTCACCGCATCACCGCCGGCACGCTTTATCTTTTCCACTGACCAATTATCGATCTCTGAAGATAAACGCCCCCCTGACGTTTCTTGAAAAATCGAATCTTCCAGCGTCAGTATAAGCCCATTATCTGGACTGTATTGCGATATCGCTCGCGGGTAAGCGTAATGAGGATCAATCAACATCGCGGATGAATGCGCTTGCAATTCATCAATCAACATTGCTTTAAAATCTGCTACATCCCGCCACGGCGCTTCATCAACACCACGAATTTCACGGATGGGGTTTTTAATTGGTGGGCGCTGATCAACAGCTGTCATTTTGAAACGTCCCGTTGCATCCGCCATGCGGCGCAAACCCCATAGTTTTCCTGCTGATAAACTCACGCGCGACACTCCTCTAACTGTTGCCTCATAAATGTTTGGACTTCACCCAAAGTTGGTGCGCCTTGTCGCCCTCCGGCTCGGGTAACCTTGATGGCAGCTGCAGCGTTTGCAAAAAAAATCGCTTTGTAATTGCTTTCTCCGCACGCCAGAGCATATGCAAACGCGCCATGCCAGACATCACCTGCCGCGGTAGTATCTACCGGTGTAACTGCAAAAGCCGGAACATGGTGAACACCTTGACTGTCGGCACTAAAAACACCTTTTTCACCATTGGTTACGCACGCCCATACACCAAAATTTTCGGCCATAGCAATTACAGCGGTAGCAATATCCTCGATACCACTACAGGCCCGCAAACCTTCCGCCGAAAAAGCAAGATGAGTGGCGCAACTAAGAAACGCGCTATCTTTCGGTATTGGATAATCTGCATCAAGAACAGCAGGGATTCCCCGATCGCGAGCAATGGACAGAGCTAATGTGGCACCTTCAGGCCAGCGCGTATCCGCCAGGACAGCGCCAAGATCTTCTGGAAACAATCCATTCAGCCAATCTGGATTCGCTGGTAAATCAGTATCAAGATGGTTTACGATCATCCTTTGGCCGGTTTCATCGACCATCACAGCAGAGACAGATGATTGTACGCCTTCGTACTGGCGCACTAAAGAGCAATCAACATGCTCATTCTCCAAATCGTTTATTATAGAAGAGCCAACGTCATCCATGCCAACACGCGACGCCAATAATGCTTTACCACCAAGGCGAGCAATCGTCACCGCTGCATTAGCCGCAGGTCCACCCCCCACAATGGACAAACCATTTGCTTGATGTTTGGTCGGCGTTGTCGGCATATTTTTTACATGAAAAATATGGTCTTCCACACTATGTCCAACACAAAGGATACGCGTCATCGGCTTACAACCCCAACCCACCAAATAACGTGTATTTCACATTGGTATAATCTTCTACGCCATATTTGGAACCTTCATTTCCGATTCCTGAATCTTTAACGCCACCAAAAGGCGCGACTTCAGTTGAGACAAGCCCTTCATTGATTCCAACCATGCCATATTGCAAAGTGTTATTAAGGCGCCAAGCTCGGCCAAGATCAGTCGTATAGGCGTAACACGCAAGGCCATACTCTGTATCATTAGCCATAGCGACGGCTTGATCTTCAATTTCGAACTTAACCATGCCCGCAAGTGGACCAAATGTTTCTTCACGAAACAGCTTCATGTCCGGCGCAACATCAACAACCAATGTGGGTTCAAAGAAGGATCCACCTTTCGCATGTCGATTTCCTCCTTCGAGAATTCGCGCACCCTTGCTCCGAGCATCGTCAACATGCTCTTGTACTTTTTCGACTGCGCTATCATCAATGAGGGGCCCTTGAGTAATCCTTTCCTCACTGCCATCTCCAACATTTAGTGAACGTATAGCCTTGCCTAATTTCTCCGCAAACTCATCATAAACGCCGGCCTGCACCAAAAAGCGGTTTGTACACACACAAGTCTGTCCACTATTTCTGAATTTAGAGATCATCGCCCCTTCAACTGCTGCGTCAATATCAGCGTCATCAAAAACCAAAAATGGCGCATTGCCACCCAGCTCCATTGATATGCGCTTCATCTGTGTTCCAGCTTTTGCCGCAAGGCCTTTTCCAATCTCAGTAGACCCTGTAAATGTAATTTTGCGCAGTTTGGGGTTGTCGCACATTTCATCAGCAATCTGTGACGCTGATCCAGTGATCACATTAATAACGCCCGCTGGCACGCCCACTTGCATGGCGATATCCCCAAAAGCAAGCGCAGAATAAGGTGTCGCAGAGGCGGGCTTGATCACCATCGTGCATCCCGCCGCCATCGCGGCAGCCAGTTTGCGGGCAATCATTGAGTTTGGAAAATTCCACGGAGTGATGGCTCCAACAACGCCTACTGGTTCTTTGGTTATAATGATGCGTTTACCCGGCCACGGCGATGGAATCACATCACCATAAATACGCCTTGCCTCCTCTGCAAACCAACGAAAGAAACGCGCACCAAAAGCAATCTCCCCTTCAGCTTCCACCAAAGGTTTGCCCATTTCTTCAGTAAGAATGGCACCCAGTATTTTTTGATTATCCATCAACGCTTCGTAGAGAGCAAAAAGATAGCTTGATCGATCATCTGCTGTAAGCGCGCGCCAGCCTTCAAAGGCATCATTGGCAGCGCCAATAGCAAGCGCTGTTTCAGCTCGGCCACACTTGGGCACAGTGCCAATAATCTCTTTCGTCGCAGGATTATTGACTTCTATGACGGCACCGTCTTCAGCATCAATCCACTTATTAGCTATAAAATTTTGCTGGCGTTTCTGCACTCGATTATTCCTTATCCTCAATATCTTATGTCTTATATAAGAGTTAAATGAAAGACCTTTTTTACCCCATACTTACTGAGGGTAGATCGCCTACCCTAGTTCCACTGCGTAATGGCAGGTGCTGGAAGGGTACAGCGAGATGCGCACCTCTATAGGACGACCGGTCATATCTCGGGCGATGCGCTCAACCTGCAGCAAAGGCGAACCCTCTACAATATTGAGAACTTTCGCGGTAACGCCGTCAGCAGCGATAGCTTTTATCTTTTCGTCGGCACCGGTAATCGAGACACCATAACTCGATTGATAAAATGTATAGAGTGTATTCGGCAGTGGTTTGTGAGAATCCAGCAATGGAAACAATAAGGCCGGAACTATAATACTCTCTCTGAGTATAGGCTTGTCTTCGCAATATCGATCGCGGACAACCTTATAAATCTCAGACCCCTCAGCAAATTCAAGCTGTAGGCACTCGTGAGGTGTCGCCGGACGTTTCTCAATTGTCGCTTCTCGGCATGACGGTACCAAACGCTCACCATCATCATCGGTTAATTTAAAGAACCGAAACTGCGTACTTTCCTGAGTATGCTGTGCAACGTAAGTCCCCTTGCCCTGCCGACGCTCAATTAAACTATCTGCCACCAGTGCATCAATCGCCTTACGCACGGTGCCTTGGCTTACACCAAGCTCTACCGCAAGCGCCTGCTCACTGGGCAAAGCCTCAGCCGGTCGCCACGCTCCCGTTGAGATTCTAGCAAGTAAAAGGTCCCGAACCTGTTGATATAATGGGCGAAACCCGGGGCGATCGGGGTGTTTAGCTGTCAATTCCATACTCTAAATTATCAACACATCATGCATCTTGTCTATTGTTTGTTGTATTGTATCATATATAAGACTTATGAGTGGCTGCATAGCTACCTACATTTTATCTACCCAGACATATAGCAAGTCGAATTTGCCCTGTGCGCTGGCCTATCTTTACTAACCGTCACCATAAAGCAGAAATATTCATGTGGCGGCATGAAGCTTCTTCGCCGATACTGGAAAGGCAATCAATTATGTCCATCCCTCATCTCCTTGTGCATAGCCGAAAAGACAATGTAGGTGTTGTCGTTGTAGAAGGCCTGGTTGCAGGAACTGAAATGCTCTGCGTCATCACTGAAGATGATAGCGACTTTCGTCTTCGCGCCGAGCAAGACGTACCAATCGGTCACAAAATTGCCCTGGCCAACCTTGCTGAGGGCGACACCGTTCTCAAATATGGCGAGGACATTGGGCACATGGTCGCCAATGCCCCAAAAGGCACACATGTACATGTCCATAACCTCAAAACAAAACGCTGGTAGGAACAATATAATGAATACAGATAGCTTTTTGGGATATCGCCGCGAAAACGGCCGCGCAGGCGTTCGTAATCATGTGGTGATCTTGCCTGTGGATGACATTTCCAATGCCGCAGCGGAAGCCGTTGCAAACAACATCAAGGGGACCTTAGCATTACCTCACGCATATGGGCGCTTGCAATTCGGTGAAGATCTTGATCTTTTTTTCCAGACCATTATTGGGACCGGCGCAAATCCGAATGTTGCTGCCTGTGTTGTTATTGGTATTGAGCCCGGTTGGACCCAAAAGGTAGTTGAAGGAATTGCTGCCACTGGAAAGCCGGTTACCGGATTTTCCATAGAACAAAACGGGGATATCGCGACGATAGCATCTGCATCACGCCAAGCTAAAGACTATCTGCATTGGGCAACAGAATTACAGCGGGAAGAATGTCCTATTTCTGATTTATGGGTTTCAACAAAATGTGGTGAATCCGATACCACATCAGGATGTGGTGCAAACCCAACTGTCGGTAATATGTATGACAAGCTAATTCCCAAGGGAATTTATGGCGTGTTCGGTGAAACATCAGAATTAACAGGGGCGGAGCACCTCTGCAAGGCGCGTGGCGCCACACCAGAGGCTGGAGAAAAATTTCTGAAGATTTTTCAAGCCTATCAGGATGAAGTGATTGAACCATTTAAAACTTCCGACCTTGCCGACAGTCAGCCAACAAAAGGCAATATTGAGGGTGGCCTTTCCACTATTGAAGAAAAAGCCATGGGTAACCTCGAAAAAATTGGTCGCGAAACACACTATATTGATGCTCTTGGCCCCGCTGAAGCACCAGAAAAAGGGCCCGGCATGTATTTTATGGACAGCTCTTCTGCCGCAGCTGAGTGCGTTACACTGATGGCCGCTGCCGGGTTCTCCGTACACACATTTCCAACCGGGCAAGGTAATATAATTGGGCACCCAATCTTGCCGGTAATCAAATTAACAGCAAATCCCCGTACAGTAAGGACAATGGGTGAACATATTGACCTTGATGTCTCAGGATTAATGCGTCGTGAGCTTACAATGAATGATGCTGGAGATGCGCTTATTGATATGGTCATTCGTACAGCCAATGGTCGCGCTACTGCTGCTGAAGCATTAGGGCATCGTGAATTTGTTATGACTAAGCTTTATCGCAGCGCATAAACAGAAAAATTAATTCCCTTATGCATGCGCGCCAAACCTGAGAACGTGTAACGGAACTGACAAAATCACATGTTCTACATCGAAGTCTCCTCATGAGTACAATTTCCATCTCAACTGACGAAGCCCTTTCCCTCGCTATTTCAGCTTTAGAAAAAGCGGGGGCATCAACAACAAATGCTCTTCCTACAGCAAAAGCACTCATTGCCGCAGAACGTGCCGGTCAAAAAGGGCATGGCCTCTCACGGGTAGCATCCTATTGTGCGCAAGTATACAGTGGCAAAGTAAACGGAAAATCCGTACCAGAATTATCTAGTGTTAGTCATTCCGCTATGACCATCAATGCAAACCATGGTTTTGCTTACCCTGCCATCGATATTGCTCTGGAGGCTTTGCAAAAATGCGCCCACAAAGAGGCTATTGGCATTGCAACTATTGCTCACTCTCATCACTTTGGACAAGCCGGCGCTCACGTTGAACGATTGGCCGATACCGGACTCATAGGGCTAGCGTTTAGTAATTCTCCAAAAGCAATGGCATTTTGGGGGAGCAACGAACCTGCTCTTGGCACAAATCCAATTGCCTTTGCCTCTCCCCTGCCCGAAAGCCCACCACTTGTTATTGATCTGGCTCTTTCAGTTGCCGCACGCGGTAAAATCGTCAATGCAAACAGACAAGGCACGCAAATTCCAGAAGGGTGGGCCCTTGATAAAACTGGGCAACCAACTACAGATCCTGCCGCTGCGCTTGAAGGATCTTTGATGCCTCTGGGCGGAACTATGGGCGGCGCAAAAGGTGCAGCATTAGCATTGATGGTAGAAATATTATCAGCTGCACTCACTGGCAGTTATTTTGGTTTCGAAGCCAGTTCTTTTTTTACTGCTGAAGGCGACCCACCAAATATTGGGCATACATTGTTAGCGATAAATCCCGAAAAACTATCAGGCGGTAATTTTATGGCTCGCATGGGAATATTAATGCAAGCGATCAACAGTGCAGAAGGTGGGCGACTACCCGGCACAAATCGCCTATTAGCCAGAGCAAAGACCGACAAAGACGGTTTGGAAATACAACAATCTCTCTATACAGAACTCCTTAAACTAGCCGGATGCAAAGAATGACCGATATCGTCATCACTGAATTTATGGATGAAAAAATTGCAGGTGACGGATTCGCCAAGCATGATTTGGTGTATGACCCAACACTGGTTGACAATCCAGAACGCTTGTTAAAAGTAGTAACGAACGCTCGAGCATTAATAGTGCGCAATCGTACACAGGTGCGCGGGCCTTTACTTGAAGCAGCACGCAACCTGAAAGTGGTTGGACGCCTTGGAGTGGGTTTAGACAATATTGACATGGACGCCTGCCTTAAAAGAAACATCAAAGTCTGTCCGGCCACTGGCGCTAATGACCTCTGTGTTGCTGAATATGTAATTACAGCCACATTAGCGCTGATGCGAGGCGCATGGATGGCCAGTGATCAAGTTGCGCAAGGAGATTGGCCACGTAACAAAATGATCGGCATGGAAGTATCCGGCAAAATTTTAGGTCTAATCGGCTACGGTAACATAGCCCGTGAGACCGCCAAACGCGCAAAATCGCTGGGGATGTCCGTGATTGCATTTGATCCATACTTATCATCAGGTGATCCGCGTTGGGATGAAATACAAAGCCTGTCATTCGATGCCATTATTGAAACAGCAGACATTATCAGCCTCCATACTCCACTGACAGGGGAAACAAAACACCTGATTAATGCCGAAGCATTCACCAGAATGCAAAACCACACAATCCTTATCAATGCGGCGCGAGGGGGCATAGTTGATGAAAGCGCTCTTGCCGATGCATTGTATAACCGTAAGCTTGGCGGCGCAGCCCTCGACGTTTTTGAAAACGAGCCCCTTACAGCTGAAGAGGGGCAAAAATTTCTAAACTGCCCGAATCTCCTATTAACGCCCCATATTGCTGGTGTGACCCAAGAATCAAACTTGCGTGTCTCTCGCGTTACAGTAGATAACGTACTAGCCGCGCTAGAGGCATGAGCAGTTACGGGAGGCTAGGGTGCAAGATCATTCAACTGGACAACGCCCTTCACGGCGACGATTCCTGACCGGCACAGCTGCACTGGCAGCTACAATTGGTTTGCCAGTCCCTTTTGCGCGTAATTTCCCTGATGGGTTAACACCATTGGCACTAGCACAAGACAACACCGATGCAAAAACCGGCTTGCGCATACTCGGTGAGCGCCCCCTCAACATGGAAACACCGGCTCATCTGCTTGACGATGATATTACGCCATCAAACCGATTTTTTGTGCGCAACAATGGACTACCACCGACAATCACACCCGATCTTTTAAAAAACTGGGTACTGAATATTGACGGTTTGGTTGAAAACCCACTCTCCCTTACACTAAAAGATCTCAAAACTCAGTTTGAAACCTTGACCCTTCAGTTACAATTAGAATGTGGTGGTAATGGCCGTGCTTTTTATTCTCCTGGCGTGTCAGGTAATAAATGGACATTTGGCGCTATCGGTTGCCCTCAATGGACGGGCATTCGATTGGCCGACATACTCGCACGCGCAGACGTAAAACCTCAAGCCATTTACACTGCGCATTATGGTGCAGACACGCATCTATCTGGCGATCCCAATAAAGATGCTATTTCACGGGGTATGCCGATAGCTAAAGCATTAGACCCTCATACCATGATTGCGTGGGCGATGAACGGTGAGGACATGCCGTTGCAAAACGGCCATCCGCTACGGTTAGTCGTTCCCGGGTGGCCAGGCTCTTGCTCGCAAAAATGGTTAACACGTATCACATTACGTGACCAAATTCATGATGGCGCAAAAATGACGGGATACTCCTATCGAGCACCACGACAACCAGTGGCACCGGGCACCGAAGTTCCAGAAGAAGATATGGAAATCATTGAAGCTATGCCGGTTAAATCCCTGATCACCTTTCCTGAAACAGGCATAGAACGCAATGCAGGGCGTGCATTTGATTTGCGAGGAAGCGCCTGGGCAGGGGAAGAAGCAATAAGCATGGTTGAATTATCAATAGATTTTGGTGCAACATGGGTACAGACAAACCTTGCATCAGCGCCAAATAAATATTCATGGCAGCGCTGGCAAGGCACCATCACATTACCAGAGTCAGGCTATTATGAAGTGTGGGCCCGCGCCACCACACAGAGCGGCATTGCTCAACCCCCAAGACCACCCGGCTGGAACCCAAGGGGGTATCTTAATAATATGCAACACCGCATTGCGGTTTATGGAACATAAGACGAATGAAAAATCCGCCACTTGTCGCCCTTGCATTTCTCGCTAGCCCGGCCCTGTTTATACTAACAGGCCAGTTAACGCGCCCCACAACAAAACAAGAAAATTTTTATTCAAATCAACACGTCATTAAAAATCAAGATACTGAAAAAAATTACACCACCACGCCCTCAACAAAAAAACCTTCTGATCAACCTAACATTATCACAATAAACTACAATCCAGTTTTTGATCCGCGAACACCCTATTCTCCAGCTGGCCTAAAAACTCAATTGTTGCAAATTTCATTCGATCCACAAGATGACTACTGGGGCTTACCGCGCACAGAGGGTGTTGATGACGTTGCAGCTTTTTGTACTGCTTGTCACTCTCTTGAGATTGTCATGCAACAACGCATCACCCCGAAGCGCTGGCAATACACTCTTAATTGGATGATTGAGAAACAGGGTATGGCAAAACTTGATCCTGAAACATATCAACTGATATACGCTTATCTCACTCGTCATTTTTCGAACGAATCTCAATAAGATATTAGGTATTTTCCTTAACTCAGTGGGACCACAAAGAACGTAGCCGCTGCAACTGCGAAAATCCCTGCTAAGGCATACATGCGCAGTTGCGTTTTTTTATGCAAAAATAATAAAACTGGTATCAAAATCAAGTTCGCAATAATGACGAAATTACTATAATTAACTGATGGAAAGAGCTCACCAAGTGGAAAGCCTACACCTGTTAAACCTCTTGCAAGAAATGGCAAACCGACAGCCATATCAATTGATAAAACGAGTCCGATGTAAGCTTTTGAAAGATCGGATAGTGAAATCTCTACTGTTTTCAATAAGCCCTGCGCGCGTGTAGCAATCGTAAATCCATATTCACGGCCTGCGATCAAACCAAGGAAAACAAAAGTTGTACTCATCGGAATATTGCTGAGTTCTTTAAAATAGAACAAGAGACTTGCATAGGTAAAATCAATTAGGGTTGCTGAGCGTATATCAGTAACAGCGGTTTTGTTTTTGAGAATCCTCTGAACTGGCCCCCCCCGATTGTAGAACGTGTAACACAACAACATCACGATAAGGGCTAATCCAGCAAAACTCTCAAGTGCTGAAAGTTGACGCGGAAGAAAAACAAATATGTTGGCGAAATCCTGAATAAGCCAAACAGACCATAGATATCCCGTGGTGACCCACTGAGCAATCACCCAACCGGGATGATACTGAGTATCTTGCGTTTTGCGAAAATATTTTTCCAGCGTATTGGAAAGAATCAAATAAATGACCAATCCAACAGAGAATGCCAAACCGTAACCTATGAGTGATTTTTGTAACATTGAGGAAAGCCCCCCAATAGATGCAAAAACCGTCAACACCATAAAAGAAGTAGAAACCGGAATCCCAAAACGTGTTATTACCAACAACATTAATGGTGGGATGGTGTGATACCACTGCACATCAACAACTTTATACTTGGCCGTATTGGCAAGTCGGCCATAGGAAGGATCGCCCCCTGTGACGAGCCAACCATAGGTAAAAGTAACCACAAGGATGATTGCAGCGAAAAGAAACAACCAGAACCAATGAAGGCGACTGTTGGAGCTAATAAATGTTCCTAACGTTTGTAGAGAATCATTACCGACCACAGCATAAGCTGCAAAAAAAAAGCCGATCGCCGCAAAAAAGGTAATATCAAATGTCACAAATGCATTCCTATAAATTATTATAAAATCTTTACAAAATATGCGTGACAGTTTTGTGACGTAACACAATCAGTTCTATTCTCTCAGATAACAAAAAACCACATCGTGCATCAGCACATGTGGTTTTTTTGAACACTCAAATTTAGTCAAAAAAAATCGATTAGTCTTTATACTCAGCATAAACAGTTTGCATCGTGCATTGGTCCTCATAACACTCATCAAATAACCCACCTACTTTAGTTTGTCCTGAAACCAATGCCAGCGGCAATGCCAATACGATCGCTAGAGTTGCTATGACTGCATACATTAATGGGCGCTTTACGCCATTTTCTTTTATCATTGTACTCACATCCATTATTAAATCGAAAATTGACGGTAACAAAGTTGGTATTGTCTACTTTTCATCATATGGCGTGATCATCTTCTGTCGGAGTTGCCTATAGGCAATCTGATCAACGAAACGAACCAGCGTCAGCGGTGTAATAAAATAGTCAAATAACCGTCACAAAACTGTAATAATAAAACCCGAGTACAGGGTGACTGTCAACCAAAAAGCGCAATGAATGCGCAATTATGGTTAAACCATTGTATTCACTTGATTATTTTCAAAACTCGCCCTTAATCACCAGCGCAACCTTAACGCATTGTTAATATTATGTTTTTCCAGCGCTTTCGAGCAATAATATTGATCTGTTAGAGCGAATTCTCAAAAAATGTGAACGGTTTTTGGGAATGAATTCGTGACGAGTAGAAAATACACTCATTTCATTCTTTAGTGCATTAGCTGATAGCCATAACCAACTCATCAAAACCTTCAATGACGAGCATTGCTCCAGCATCCAAAAGATTTTCTGCGTGACCGTCAAAGCAATGTCCACCGCCAGTAAAGCCCCAGACTGTCATGCCCGCAGCAAGTCCAGCTTTCACGCCTTGAGCGCTATCTTCAAGCACAAGACAGTTTTCCGCCGCAACGCCAAGCTTATCGGCTGCATACAGAAAAATATCTGGTGCCGGTTTTCCATGTGCCACCACTTCAGCAGAATAAACATGCGGATCAAAAATGTCCCACAACCCAGTGTGCTTTAACTTACGCTCCAGATAAACAAGGCGCGATGAAGAGGCAACGGCTGTTGGGAGTTTGGCTTTCCCTACAGCCCGCACAGCTTTTTCAGCACCCGGAACTATTTTTAATTTATCCTTGTGACGTCGCCGCGCTTGAATAAGCCCTTCGAACAGGGCGTCTGTCGGCATCCTGCCATGAATATTCTGATAAGCTTTTTCTAATATGTCCCTGAACACATCATCACGATATCCGGTGAATTGCTGAATGACCTCCTTCGCTGACCACTCAAAACCCTGCGATCGCAAGAACGCCACCGTATCATCAAGGCCCAATGCCTCACTATCCACAAGGACGCCATCACAATCGAAAATGATTGCTGAAATATTTGTTGGTAATGACATGATGCTCATGTGGCTAAAACCAGCTCAAAAGAAAAGCCCCGATGTCACCACCGGGGCTTTGTGTTTATAAAGTGTGACGCGAATTATGTTCCAATATTAGCAAAAACCGCCAGCATAATCAGAGCCACAATGTTTGTGATCTTGATCATCGGGTTCACCGCAGGACCAGCTGTATCCTTGTAAGGATCACCAACTGTATCACCAGTAACCGCTGCCTTATGAGCTTCTGAGCCTTTGCCACCATGGTGCCCGTCTTCGATGTATTTCTTGGCATTATCCCATGCACCACCGCCAGCAGTCATGGAAATTGCCATAAATAGGCCGGTGATGATCACACCGATCAACATCGCACCGAGTGAGGAAAGCGCTGCTGATTTATCAGCAACAAGCCCGACACCGACATACAAAACAATCGGAGAAAAAATCGGCAATAGGGATGGAACTACCATTTCTTTGATCGCGGCACCCGTCAACATATCAACAGCCTTGGCATAATCAGGACGGGATGTACCGGCCATAATTCCGGGATCCGCTTTAAACTGACGACGCACCTCTTCAACAATTGCACCTGCTGCGCGACCCACCGCCTGCATAGCAATACCGCCGAACAAGTATGGTAACAGGCCACCGATAAACAAGCCCGCGATCACGTAAGGGTTAGAAAGCGAGAAATTCACCACAACATCAGAAAACCATGGAAAATCCTTCGGATGTGAAACGAAATGCTTGATATCTTCTGTATAGGCTGCAAAAAGCACCAAAGCACCAAGACCAGCAGAACCAATGGCGTAACCTTTGGTAACAGCTTTGGTAGTATTACCGACCGCATCCAACGCATCTGTTGTATCACGAACTGATCCTTCAAGGCCGGACATCTCAGCAATACCACCAGCATTATCTGTCACTGGGCCAAACGCATCAAGCGCCACAATCATTCCGGCAAGCGCCAACATTGTTGTAACCGCAGTAGCGATACCATAGAGGCCGCCAAGATTATACGTCATGATAATACCAATCACGATCACAATGGCTGGTGCTGCTGTCGCTTCGAGAGAAACCGCTAAGCCCTGGATCACATTCGTACCGTGACCACTTTCAGAAGCTTCAGCAACTGATTTCACCGGTCGGTAATTCGTACCGGTATAATACTCAGTAATCACAACGATCAGACCCGTAATGGCAAGACCAACAATTCCGCAAATCAACAAATTCAAACCGGTTAAATTGGTGCCAGGAATAACCTCACCAAAACCGAACATTGAGCTTGTTACAAGAGTTATTGCAATGAGCGATAAAACCCCAGTTGCAATGAGACCTTTATAAAGCGCACCCATAATATTCGTAGATCCACCAGACAGGCGTACTGCAAAAGTACCCGCAATTGATGTCACGATACAAACGGCACCAATAGCTAATGGGTAAAACATCAAAACAGATGCCGCCACTGGATACAAAATGGAACCAAGGATCATCGTAGCAGCAACAGTCACCACATAGGTCTCAAAAAGATCAGCCGCCATACCAGCGCAATCACCGACATTATCACCAACATTATCTGCAATCGTTGCAGGGTTACGCGGATCATCCTCAGGAATACCAGCTTCAACCTTACCAACCAGATCACCACCCACATCAGCACCTTTAGTAAAGATACCACCACCTAGGCGGGCAAATACGGATATCAAAGATGCACCAAGAGAGAGGCCAACCAACCCATTCACTACGGCCCTGCTGTCAGGGGCATGACCAAGACCATACACCAATACAGCATAGTAACCAGCTATACCGATCAACGCGAAACCTGCTACAAGCATTCCCGTTACAGCACCAGCCCGAAATGCAACCGAGAGACCCTTAGCAAGGCTCTCACTGGCAGCTTGCGTTGTTCTCACATTGGCACGAACGGAAATGATCATACCTACATAGCCAGCTAGGCCCGATAAAATCGCACCGATCAGAAAGCCGATCGCCGGAATAAACTTAAACCCAAACACGATCAAAAGCGCTAAGAACACCACGCCACCAACAATGGCAATCGTTGTATATTGTTTATTGAGATATGCTTTAGCACCTTCTTGAATAGCACCAGCAATTTCCTGCATACGTTCGTTGCCTGCAGACAGGGACATAACGGATCGCGCCGTTACCACCCCATACACGATTGCAAGCAAGCCGGCCGCAATGACCAACCAAAGCTCTAAGCCCATGATTTACCTTCCTCTGGGAAATAGTCTTGCCGGGGAGACCCCCCGGTCAGTTATGGTTTCCGGGATCAGCAGATCACTGACCGATCTGATAAATTCAGATCGCGCCACCTGCCAGCCCAATTCGTCGCGGAAATTGGCAAAGAGCGCTTGTAAAATCAAGTGAATAAGTTAGCGCAGGTACATATACTCCCGAATAGTCAAGAATGAAGATCAAAAAAATTTGCCAACCCAGCACTCGAACCCCGGCTTTTTGACATTATGCCCGATTTAAAAACCATCCCAATCCTGAAAACGGAGCGCCTGACCTTAAGAGCACATAACGTGAATGATCATATGCCTCTATCCAATATGCGCAATGATCCGGCCGTGTACCGCCATATCAGTGGCAAACCGAGCACCGAAGAAGAAAACTGGCGCAAATTAATGGCAACACTTGGCCACTGGAGACTTATGGGCTTTGGTTATTGGGCCATTGAGGAACACAGCACTGGCAAAACTATAGGCGAAATCGGGTTTGCTGATTTTCAGCGCGATATGAGCCCCTCATTGGCGGGCACCCTTGAAGCTGGATGGGCACTGGCATCTCAGGTTCACGGTCTGGGCTATGCTTTAGAAGCTCTTGCGGCAGCGCTGAACTGGGCCCACCAAAATTTTCCCCGCACCCCTGTAACTTGCCTAATCGCTCCGGAAAATACTGCCTCCATAAAACTTGCTACACGAGCAGGATTTACCGAGCGTTGCAGATGCAGTTATCAAGGGGAGGATAACATCCTGATGGACTGGAAACGCCCTCTTGGTCTTGGATAACATCTCGTTTAATTTGAATGGCAATCATTCACAAAAACATTATAGGGCGTTAATTTCGTCAACCAAGACAGCTCGAAAACGCTCAATATCTGCTCCAAGGGCAGTTAAGCGCAAAGAAAACACATATACGAAACTGGACGTGAGTTGAAATCTACGCCTAAAAGATGGCGATTGGCAGACTTCAGTTACCGATGGAACAACTATCGTAGGCGATCCATCTGTAGAAAATGCTGTTTTAATACTGACGGATAAATCTCCATTTAACGATGGGTCGTAGATGACATGATCCTGCCAAGTTAGAAGAAAGTTCGTCTTCAATTGATCCTGCTCTTCGTTCAAACGAGCAAGATAGTGATTGAATGCAATGCGGGTCTCGGGGGCAAGCTCGCTGATGAACGACTCACGGTTCGCAAGTGTATTCATAGCTGCTGTTGTGAATGTCGGATTAAAATCGCTAGAAAGCGCATTGACCCCGGATGAAACCACCT
>CAZGVP010000008.1:0-23858 GCA_964529135.1 uncultured Caulobacterales bacterium
ACGCGATGGAACGAACCCATTCGTGGTTTTAGGGGCGCTTGCACCTGCATCTCCGCTTATTCAGTTGTCAAATGATGATGGTATTTCAACCATTACCAATATCGTAGGTGCGACTGATCGTTCTATCCAGCGTCTACACTTTGTGAACGTAAACCGTACTGAAGTAGATGATGAAATTTTTGAAGCACGCTTTGATGGAAATTGGTCAATTGAAACTGGTCCTTTAGAGGCTATTCAATTTGGTGCTCTATTTTCTGATCGCACAAAAATTCAAAATACTTTTGATAACTTCTCCCCAACACAAGGTGGGTCAATCTTCTGTGCATTCTGTGGATATACAGTTGGATTTGATACATCTATCTTGAGTGAATTCTCATTTGATGGTTTCTTGGAAGGTGTGCCAGGTGCAGAAACAGTTCCGCCACAAATTCTAACGGCATCTATCGAAGATGCTTTCCGTGTGCTTAACGACACTGCTAATATCACAAATCCTGCCAGGAATGGAAGTTCTCCAGAGTCCAATGCTGATTTGATTGCTCGTCGCGACGCGGCAGGTGACTCTATTTTTGGTTTCTACACACCTGAATTCAATCCAGGGGCTAGCTTCGAAGTCGACGAAACTATCTATGCTGCGCACTTCAACAGCAAATGGGGCGGCGATTTTGGCGGTGACTTGCCATGGAGTGCAAATGCTGGTTTCCGGGTAGCGATCACTGAAACGACTTCAACTGGTGTTGATCAGCCTGTTGTGGAATTCAGAGAATCTGGTGGTGATACCCAACTTCTTATTGAATTTGGTCCAACGTCACCAGTTTCTATTGATAATCGGTACATTAGCTTCCTGCCTTCCTTTAACTTGAAGTTAGAGCCAACAGAAAATACGATTGTTCGTTTTGCATTTTCTGAAAGTTTAACGCGACCAACATTGACTGAATTGGGCGTTGCGAACACATTTGGCGGTCGTTCCAATGCACCACTCAGTGGTGGTGGTAACCCATTGTTGGAAGCGTTTGAGTCAACAAATTATGATGTTTCGTTCGAATATTACTTTGGGGATACTGGTGCCTTTACGCTAACCGGCTTCCACAAAGAATTTGAAGACTTCATTGAAACTTCTACAATTGCGATTCCACGCCCAATTGTTTTCCCTGCCGGGAATGGTGGACGTACAGAGGATGAGACAGTTGTTGTCGATTTCCAAGATACCCGTAATAGAAACGGTGAATCCGGTTCACTTACAGGTTTTGAAGTTGCTTTCCAAACAACATTTTCAACTCTACCAGGTTTTTGGAATGGTTTTGGTACGCAAGTTAACTACACTTATGTGACCAGTGAAGCTGACAGAGACGTCAATTCACCAGTTGCAAATTTAGGTTTCAATGGTTCAACACCTCACTCCTTCAACATTATTGGTTTTTATGAAAAGGGTCCAATCTCAGCACGGTTGGCCTATAACTATCGTGACCAATTCCTTGTAGCGGCTCAGTCTAACTTTAGTGAGCCTCGTGAGCGTGAAGCATTTGGTCAATTGGATTTCTCAGCGGCATTCTCTGTCACTGAAAACTTCCAGCTCTTTGCTGAAGGTATCAATATTACCAATACGGACTCACGGGACTTCTCTCGTTTCCGTAATCGCTTCCTGACCTTTGAAGATACAGGCTCTCGCTATATCTTCGGTGTACGCGGTGCGTTCTAATTATTGACGCAAAAAACTCGGACCGTGAGGAAAGTGATCTCGTGGTCCGAATTCTGGAGGAAGGGTGGGTTTTCTATTCTTCCTAAAGAATTTCATAAGAGCGTAATCCTCCCAGGCGTTCTATGAGGCAGGCGGTGTAGATTAATTTACACCGCCTCTTTATTGAGTAGAGGAGGCATATCTTCATATTACTTCTTTGAAATGCGGTTAGCATATGTGAAGATGGGGCAATCAAAATTCCCAATAAGGGAAGTAAAAAAAGATTTGAGGAAATGTTCATGGCCAACCCAACGCAACTAGCGGTCTTTGTGCTGATAACTGCATTGATAGGTTTTATGACCTGGCTTCATTGCCGCAAAGCCGTAGCCGGTGATCGTAGTTCTGGCCATGATTACTTCCTCGCAAACGGTGGCCTGAGCTGGTATTTCATTGCAGGTTCCATAACCCTTACGAACTTATCAACCGACCAACTTGTTAGTATGAATGGTAGTCAAATGTTATTGATTGCCTGGTGGGAGCTTGCCGCGGTTGTTGGATTATTTATTCTTGCATTTGTTTTTCTGCCAATTTACTATCGTAATAATTGCACTACGACGACTGAATTACTTCAGCGCAAATATAATAATGCACATATACGTGCATTAATTTCATTATTGTTTTTACTTGGTAATCTCTTTATTTTCTTGCCTGCTATCCTTTATGGAGGTTCATTATTTCTGAAATCAATGGCAGGAATTGATGTATCGCCATTATTTGGTGAGCTGTTTTTTGTTGGTACAGCTTTTGAAGTTGATAGTACGATATTTGTGATGTCGATCTGCTTTGCTCTTGTTGGAGCAGCATATGCTATTCTTGGTGGGCTGCGTGCGGTTGCCGTTTCAGATACCTATAGTGGTGTCTTAATACTCTCACTGGGCATACTGATTGTCTATCTGGCATTAAGAGCGATTAATTTCGATCTTTCCGGTATCCCTCCAGAGCGTTTGACCTTAATCGGGCGTGACGGTATGTTTCCCGATGAAGCAACGCCAATTCCCTGGCATACTTTGCTCACGGGTATGATTTTTATCCAGACTTTCTATTGGTCTACCAATCAGACAATTACACAACGTGCTATGGCCGCTCCAAATGTGAAGGAAGCCCGGAAAGGCGTGCTTGCTGCTGCTGCTATTCGTTTTATGATTATTCCAATCATTATCACCTTACCTGGTATCGTTGCCTTTAAACTATATGGAGATATCAATGATGCCGCCTATGGCACGATTGTTGGGGATATTCTGCCGGCTTGGTTATCGGGTGTTTTCGCTGCAGCTCTAGCTGCAGCTGTATTAACGACCTTCAATTCTATTCTAAATGCTTCTGCAGCTCTTTATGTCTGTGATTTTCATGAAACTTACATTGGTAAAGCTCGCAATGTACCAAAATTGAGTGGTATTTTCTGTATCTCAATCACGTTGTTAACACTTGCCATTGTGCCTTATTTTGCGGCTCAGCCAAGTATCATTGAAGTGGTGCAGCGCTGGTATGGGTTGTTATCCATGCCCATTTTATCAGCATTCATTGTTGGCCTGGTGTTTCGGAATGTGAGTGCATGGGCCGTGATGATCAGTATTATGATTGGTGTCACATTTTACGGATTGTTTTTGTTTAAGTGGCAAGAACCATTCCATTACATTCATGGTATGGCTATTACATTAGCATTGTGCATTAGTACTGCTTTATTCATCAACATGGTTTTCTTTAAACGTAAGGTGGGTTTGGCAATTGGGGCTAAATCAATACCGGATACTGCAACTTAATCGGTTAGTGTAAGCGATTTAGATAAACAAGAAGAGTTGGTATTGATGCATAGATGGTTGATGTTTCTGTTTCTTGTTTCCCTCACGATTTTATCGGGGTGTAGTGCGGAAAAAAAACCCGAAGAAACTGATTCGGAAATTACTAATAACAGTTTTGATGGACTAAAACTTGAAACGATTGGTCTGCAAACGGAAGATCAATCGCTTTTATGGACAATAAAATCGCCTGATAAAGCCTTGACGATTACGTTGAAAATGTCATCGCAAACAGGGCTCGCTTATAAAATTGATTTTAAAGATAGGGTTGCTTTAGATTGGTCACCTTTAGGAGTGCAGACCTCTTTTAGAGACACGCGAGAGCGTGGCCGTGAGATTGTTTCTGATTTTTCATCAATGATACGATATGTTGATGAAGTTAATAGAACTATCGAAGATAAATATACGATGTTAACCGGAAAGCGCCGGTTAAATTATGCCAAAGCAGAAGAGTTTTCGGTTACTATTCAGGATTTAGAAACAGATCGCTTATTACGCGTCGACCTTCGTGCCTACAATAATGGCTATGCAATTCGATATGTTCTCCCCGAACAGGATCATGAATTTCCTGATACTGATCTGCTAATGCATTGGCTGGTTCGGGATGATACCTCTTTTTCAATAGGGGAGGGAGGGTTGCATTGGGGGCAAGCCTATGACTTTGCCGGTGTTTGGACACCTGCTTATGAGACACCTTATCTGGATGGTATAGCATCTGGAACATCGCTTGATGATGAGCTCGGAACAGGGTGGGGGTTCCCGTCATTATTCAAGACGCAATCCGATTTATGGGTTTTGTTACACGAGAGCGATGTCAGGTATGATGATCAGGGTAGCCATCTAATGGCGCAAGCGCAGGGGGGTATTTATAATATCTCTCCTCCGTTGAAAGATAGTGGAATGGGGTTTGGTGAAAATTATCCGTCTGCACCATTGCCCTGGGAGATGCCGTGGCGATTCGGCATCATTAGTGATAAGCTCAATGATATCGTTGAGAGCAACATGGTTTTTCATTTAAGCCGTGATACTGCACTCACTGATACGAGCTGGATTACCCCCGGAGTGTCTGCATGGAGTTGGGCGTCAGATCATGCTAGTTCTCGTAATTTATCAAAGTTAAAAAGATTTATTGATCTTGCTGCTACAATGAATTGGCCATATGCGCTTGTAGATGCCAACTGGCAAACAATAAGTGATACGTCTATGGAGGAATTGGTTACTTACGCCGATGCGCAGAATGTTGGACTTACTTTCTGGTATAATTCGGGGGGGCGTCATAATTTTGTTACTGAAGGTCCAAGAAATAGACTGGATGATCGTCGTCGTCGTCGTAAAGAATTCAAAAAACTTCAACGCTTGGGCGTGAAAGGCGTGAAGGTAGATTTTTTTCACAGCGATAAACAAGATATGATGAACTTATACCTTGATATATTAGAGGATGCTGCTGAATATAAGTTGTTAGTTATCTTTCATGGTTCAACCATACCCCGTGGTTGGGCGAGAACTTGGCCAAATTTAATGACAATGGAGTCAGTGAGGGGAGCTGAAGCTTATACATTTGTATCGACTCCTAATTATGCAGAGCTAGCGACTTACCAAAATACCATCATACCGTTTACTCGTAATGTGATTGGATCTATGGATTTTACTCCAGTCTCATACGAAGATCAATTTACGCCTAGGTTGACAACCAATGGTCATGAAACCGCCCTCGCAGTTTTATTTGAATCTGGTATTCAACATATTGCGGATTCTGCCTCGAGCATTTTGTCCCTTCCTGATGAGTATAAGAAATATTTTAAAACCTTACCAACGGTATGGGATGAGACACGATATGTATCTGGCTATCCGGGTAAAGACGTAATTCTTGCCCGTAGGGCTGGCGAGCGATGGTTTGTTGCTGGTGTTAACGGTGAGAACCAACAAAAAGAGGTGGTTTTGAATCTGGGATTCATTGACGAAACTATTTTAAATGGAACTATTCTGCATGATGGAGAGGGAGCCAGAGATTTTGCATCATCACGAATGAGCACTCAAACTCCAACGGAAATTAAAATAAAAATGCAGCCTTTTGGTGGGTTTGTCATTCAGATAGATTGATGTGATCAGATGGCGGTTGCTTCAAATATTAAACATGTTTCCGGTGTCATCAATGGTAGTTGTAACCCAGCCTTCATTAATATTTCACCGCTGGCTTCATAGCCTTCACTCATTAAACCAGAGGTCTCAAGTCGGTGTGGTGGAGGTGTGATGATCTGCGTCGGCCATATGAGTTTAAGATGATATCTTGTTGTTGGATCAAGTTCGGGAAATTTTAAAATCCCTGGCAATGCCTCACGCAATGTGTCGAGTTGCGCGTATGAATAGAGGGCATGTTGTTTGTCGCTGGAAAGTACACCAAACGCATTGCACCCTGCGGGGGCATCAATACGAACTAACTTGCCAGAGTGAATAAGCTCACGATGCTTTTTATGAAGAGCAAAGGCATCTTTGAGTATATTTTTGTCATTATCACTCATGTCAAGAAGATCGGCTTCAACGCCCATATGCCCGAACATGGCCGTTGCGGCACGTAATTCCATTGATAGTACACGGTTGGTTATATGGCAGGTTCTTGGGCCGACATGGGCGCCAATAACTTCCGATGGAAAAAAATATGATGCTCCTCGCTGTATCCATTGCCGGTCAATAGCATCATTACTATCGGAGGTCCAAATACGGTCTGTGCGTTCGAGTATGCCATAGTCGGTGCGGGCACCACCTGATGAACAGCTTTCGATCTCGATATGTGTGTGCTTGGCGCGGAGGCGGTCAATGAGCTTATAAACGGCCTGTGTTTGTCCGTGAACAGCAGGAAGACCAGAATGGCCGCCTGGATGATTTAAGTCCCGGTTCATATCCCATTTTAGGTAAGTAATATCAGGATATTCATTGAGAATAGAATCTATTTGATTGAAGATATTTTCTGCAGCCTCTGGCCGCGTTAAATCAATAACGAATTGATGGCGAAACGGAACATGAGGGGAGGGTGGTGCAGCCAGAATCCAGTCCGGGTTATTGCGGAAAAAATCGCTATCTTCATTGACCATTTCGGGTTCGACCCAAAGCCCAAATTCAAGCCCCTTTTTATTGACGTAATCGATGATCGGCTGAAGCCCATTAGGGTAAACTTCCTTATCCACTACCCAATCGCCTAACCCAGATTCGTCATTACGTCGGGCTTTAAACCAGCCATCATCGAGCACGAATCTTTCCGCGCCAATGTCAGCAGCCGCGTCAGCTAGTTGTTTAAGAACCTCTGGGGAATGGTCAAAGTAAATTCCTTCCCAAGTATTATAATGGATAGGTCTTACCTTGCCTGACAGTCGTTCATCAGCAAGATTCGAGCGATAATAGTCGTGAAAACTCGCTGACATATCTGACAAGCCATTTGGGCTATAAGATGCAAACAAGGGCGGGGTATCATAACTTTCACCAGCCGCAATGGATAGTTCACCAGGCATAAAATACTCACCCGCTTGCAAGATGTTTCGCCCATCTGCCAGCGTTTCAATGCGCATGTGATGATTGCCACTCCAGCCAAGATGTATACCCAAACAAGGACCTTCCTGTTCGCTTGTACCTTGCGCGCACAATATAAGGCCTGGGAATCTATCGTGGGAAGTTCTGCCTCGACGATTTTCTGTCAAAAACCCACCTTGGCGCAAGGGGGCCCGGTTGGTTTGAAATTCACCGGCCCAGCGGCCCGAAAAGCTTAGAACTTCTGATAATTCGGGCGGCACCCGAAATGAAAGTGCTGCAGCCCAGTCAACATGCAATGTGTCCTTGCCAGTGTTCAAAAAGCTAGTTTGAATTCGGATGACATCATTGTCAGGGTTGGCAAGGAACTTGTATATAACTCTTAGGCCATTGGCGTTATCATCACATGTAATGGATGTGCCTTCAGGACGTTCTTGTACAGAAGTTACATTTAAGAGAGGAGCCCAACCTCCTTTTTCTCGGTGGACTTCAAGCCCGGTTGGTCCAAGGTACCCCGTACCAAGTTCGCAAGACAGGCTGGCAGGAATTTCGATGAATGCTCCACCCTGAACGCCTTGACGTGTGCGCAGGCGCTTTAGATCATCAGCTGCGTTATCGTCTGATTTGGTAGTATCAAGTTTAGATCCCCAATAGAAAATAGCAGGTGTGTCACCTTTTGCTGTATTAATCAGTAAAGTAGAGCTTTTCCCGTGTAAAAATATGTGGGATCGGTGGTCTTGCATGCTATTATCTCGGCGGTAATTGGGCGTTCTGTTGTATGGGGGAATCACTTACAGTTTTTGTTTTCAGTATTTATCATATGTAGGGAAAGTCACGGCGTTTTCATAATCCTTCAAGGGATCTCAATCAGACATATAACTCAAGCTCATTATCATCTATCGAGAAGAAGGCTAGTGGTTTTGGGCTATGTGTTCAATTGTAATGTTTTCGAATGCGAACATAGCGCTCTTTAACGAAAAAGAAAGTAAATTTGGAGGCGGTTATGGATAAACTATCTGAGCGCCAGAATGCTATTCTAGCCTTAGTGGAAGAGCGTGGTTTTGTGGCGACAGAGCACCTAGTGGCGACATTTGGCGTAACCCCTCAAACTATCCGACGTGATATAAATCAACTATGTGAGCAGAATCTACTACAGCGATTCCATGGCGGAGCAGGGCCTCCAGTTAGCACAGAAAATGAGCCTTATCCTGAGCGCCAGCGTTCATTTCCCATGAGTAAGCGGTTAATAGGTCAAAGGGTCGTTGAGGATATTCATGATGGGGCGTCTTTGTTCATAAATATTGGTACGACGACCGAGGCGGTCGCTCAGGCATTGTTAGTGCGTAAAAACCTCCGTATTGTGACGAATAATTTGAACGTTGCGCAGATTTTATCACGGAATAAAACGTTTGAGATTTCTCTCGCTGGCGGCATTGTGCGTAAGCGCGATGGCGGTATTGTTGGTCACAGCGCGACAACTTTTATCAGTCAATTTAGAATGGATTTTGGGATTATAGGGGTGAGCGGTATAGATATTGAAGGGTCACTACTTGATTTTGATGGGCGCGAAACAGAAACTGCAAAAGCAATTATCAATAACTCAGATAAAGTTATGTTGGTGGCAGATCATTCTAAATTTGGGCGAAGGGCAATGATCCAATTTGGAAATTTCAATGATGTAAATGAGCTTTACACGGACCAGGTATTGCAAAATCCTTATTTTGCGGCGTTGAAGGCGGCAAAAGTGAATATCAATATTGCTCCATCGGAGGTCGACACTCTTGGTGCTAAAATTGTTAACGGTTAAGGTGCAAGATTTTAGCGTGATGATTTAAATGTTCTTCGATGAATGAAGCGATGAAAAAGTAAGAATGATCATAACCATTTTGCATTCGTAGCGTGAGAGCCTGCCCTGAAGCCTGGCATGCAGTAGCAAAGAGGTCGGGCCGTAATTGTTCTTCAAGGAAATTATCATCAGTCCCTTGGTCAATCAGGATATGCGCAGTTGAAGGATGTTTCATCACAAGTTCAGTAGCATCATAGTGGGCCCAGTCATTTTTGTTTGACCCAAGATATGTACTGAATGCCTTTTGACCCCATGGAACTTGTGAAGGAGCTACTATAGGTGAAAAGGCTGAAACGGATTTATATGTAGCTGAATTTTTAAGATGAAGAGTTAGCGCGCCGTGCCCACCCATCGAATGCCCCATAATGCCTTGGCGTGACATATCTGCAGGGAAATTCTCGTTAATCAGTGTAGGTAATTCTTCTGTGATGTATCGGTCCATATGGAAATGACTTGACCATGGGCTTTGTGTGGCTGAGAGATAGAAGCCGGCGCCTTGCCCAAGATCATAGGCGTCATCATTAGGCACATCCTCGCCGCGCGGTGATGTGTCAGGTGCGATAATCATTAATCCTAATTCTGCCGCTACGCGTTGTAAGCCTGACTTTTCCATTACATTTGCCCACGTACAGGTAAGTCCGGATAGAAACCAGATAACCGGGACAGGTTTTGTCTTTGCTTGCGGGGGGGTGAATACTGCAAAGCGCATTGTGCTGTTGCACATATCAGATGCGTGCTCGTGAACGCAAAGAGTACCATTAAACGAGGCCCATTTCGATATTGGTGTCATGTTGCCATACTCTTTTGATATGAGTGTGAATTGTACTCTACAGGATTAACCTAGTTTTTCAGCAATAAAGGTTTGCATTTTTTGTCTTGCATCGTGCGCGATAGTGATCGGCAAAACATCAAAGGCATGCACACCGCCAGGGTAGATGTCTAACTTAGCATCCAAGCCGGCGCGTACCCATCTTTGCGCCATAAACAGGGTATCATCGACTATTGGATCCAAAGTTCCTACGGTAAATAATGCTGGTGGCATTCCTGTTAGGTCTGCGTAGAGCGGTGAGATTGAAGGGTCTCGTTTTGCTTCTGCGTCATAAATTGCTGAAGGAAGTAAGTTGTCGCCAAACCAGATGCATAGGGGTGTTGTTAAAATGAGATTGCGGTCTCCCCAACTGCGTAAACTTGGCGTCATAGAAAGATCGTATACACCATAAACAAGGTTTGCTCCTGCAAATCCGGTGTAGCCATGATTATCACGTAAGCGCAACATCGTTACTGCAGACAAATGAGCGCCAGCACTCTCGCCACCGATAACAACTTTGTCGGTTCCAAACTCTTGTTTCATATTTTGGATTAGCCATAGTGCTGCTGCTTCGCAATCGTCAGCTGGTAGTGGCCAGGGGTTTTCTGGTGCAAGGCGGTATTCAATACTAACTACCGCAATATTCAATGATGTTGCCAATTTTTCTAATGTCTGGTCCTGGCTGTCAGCAGTTCCGATGGTGTGACCGCCGCCATGTATGTGAAGGTAAATGCCATTGATTGTTTCAGGTTTGAAAACGCGAATTGGGACCTCTAGACCCATCGCGGAAACAATACGCGTTTTAGCCATCTCGGATACTGGTTCGGCTGCGAGCGGGCCATTGCCATTTTTACGCGCCATGCGC
Source organism: uncultured Caulobacterales bacterium (assembly GCA_964529135.1). Lineage (GTDB taxonomy): Bacteria > Pseudomonadota > Alphaproteobacteria > Caulobacterales > Parvularculaceae > CALLPQ01. The sequence goes on from CAZGVP010000008.1 coordinate 10,570, forward strand.
ACCGTTTCTGCACCGATATCAATTATTGATGGCAGGGTTTTCAAAAGCTCTTCTAAAGCGATAACGGCTTTGGCTGTCTCTTGCGTAATTGCTTCTTCGGTAAATAGAAAGGGGTCGATGATAAGTGAATTTGTCATCTGCACACTTTACCGTCAGATAAAAAAATGAACATCATAAATATCAGCGCCCCCCTTCAGCATTAAGATTGGGGCGCTATACTGATTGCCTAGACGCTGTTTTCATCATGGCGCTAATATGGTTAGGTGCCTCAATGGATTGAGCTGGCGTATCGGCTTTGTGGGGTGGTTTTATTTCATTGCGAAGTTGGCGAAAAACGCTATCAGCCTTTGCGCTGCGTGTGCGCTCAGTTTTGCCGATTGCACGGAATAAATCCCGTGTTGTAATTTTGTCTACAGCCATATTTTCTGCCCGAATTTGCCCTGAATCAAGATTGTTAAGACTTTCTTAATTCATGATTTTATGGTGATTCGAAAAGGTTAACGAATGGTTAATGATTTTTTCGTGAACCCAAAAAATGCGCGATTGCTGCAGACGGTATTGAAAATGCCACAGCATTTCAGCCTCAAGCCTTAACCTTTACATAGGAGCCCGGTGCCTCTTCAATAGTGGGTAATTTTCCCTCACCGGGTATCCGGGCGGGTACTTTTTCGGCGCTATTTGCGTCAAGCCATTTCATCCAATATGGCCACCAAGACCCTGGGTGTCGCTCTGCCTTATCCATCCATTCCTCAACACTACCCGGCAATGCAGTATTGATTGAGTGGTGATACTTATTTTTTGCTGGATGGTTCACAACGCCGGCTATGTGCCCTGAGCCAGCTAACATGTATTGAACCTGGCCTCCGAATGAGAGGGCCGTATTATAAATCGAGCGGTAAGGGGCAATATGATCGGTTTCGCCTGCTTGCATGAAAATCGGGATTGTAATCTTACTCAAATCCAGTTTTATACCGTCCATAATCATATCGCCTTTGGCTAGACGATTGTGTTGATAGAATTCACGCAGATAAAAAAGATGTACTTCTTTAGGCATTCGAGTGGCGTCTGAGTTCCAGAAGAGAAGGTCAAACTTTGCTGGATCTTTGCCCTTCAAGTAGTTGTCGATGACAAAAGACCATATCAAGTCATTCGAACGAAGCATGTTAAATGTCGTCGCCATGGCGCGCCCTTCAAGGACGCCGCCAGCGGCATCCATTTGTTTGGCAAGGGCATCCAGCTGGGGATCATCAACAAATAACAGGAGATCGCCGGCTTCCGTAAAATCAGCTTGTGCTGTGAAGAAGGTTGCAGATCGGATGCGTTCATCACCAGTCTTAGCCATGTGCGAGAGAGCCGTCGATAACATGGTTCCACCGATGCAATAGCCGATTGCGTCGACATCATGTTCGCCGGTTGCTTTTTCAATTGCATCCAGAGCCACATACGCACCTTCTCGAATATAATCAAAGAAGGTTTTGTCTTTTAAATCTGGTCCTGGATTAACCCAGGATACCACAAATACCGTACGCCCTTGGTCAACCATCCATTTTATGAAGGAGTTTTGTGGTTGTAAGTCGAGAATATAAAATTTGTTGATCCACGGAGGGAAAATAACAAGGGGACGTTTTGCAACTTTTTCAGTCGTTGGGTTGTATTGGATCAATTGGAAAATCTGGTTTTGGAAAACGACCTTACCGGGTGTCGTTGCGACATTTTCACCAAGTTTGAAATGATCCGTATCAGCCTGTGTTATCGATAGTTTTCCCTGCCCACGATCCAGATCGTCAAGAAGATTTTGATACCCCTTTAAAAGATTTTCGCCTTTACTCTCTATTGTGGCTTCAACAACTTCGGGGTTGAGCATTGCAAAGTTTGAGGGGGCAAAAGCATCAGTAAACTGACGAGTGTAAAATTTTGCTTTATGGTGCTCATGTTCATCCAATCCCTCCAACTCGTCAACTGTTGCTGTTAACCAGTTAGAAACGATGAGGTAAGATTGTTTGACAAAATCGAGCATCGGGTTTTCTTCCCATGCTGCGTGTGAAAATCGTTTATCTCCAATTGGAGGCGTTGCAGTTGGCTTTGTTGCTTCTCCGGCCAGTTTGCGCTGGGTAGTTGCCATTAATTTTGCGTATTCACCCCATAGTTTAAATTGGCGTTGCATGACTGTTCCAGGGTCATGCGACAAGCCTCTCATCAATTCTTGAAATGATTCGCTGACATTAAGTGGATCTGCAGACATTTCTCCAGTAATGGCTCGAAAGTCAGGGTTTTGTTTTACAAAGTCTTGAAATACTTCCTGGCTTTTGCCCGTGATGTCAGTCATGTATTCAGACAGCGCATCAAAATCTGCATACACGCTTTTTGTATCTTTAAATTCTTGTTTCTGCTGTGATTTAGATTTGCTTTTATTAGCCTTGGCTGTAGATGCTTTCGTAGCTTTCGTAGCTTTCGTAGCTTTCGTAGCTTTCGTAGCTTTCGTAGCTTTCTTCTTTGGTAGCGATTTACGTGCAGGTGCCTGTTTGACTGCTTTTTTCACGATTTTTTTTGCCGTTTTTTTACGGGCTGGTGCTTTTTTAGTGGATTTTGTAGGTTTTGCTTGTGTCATTGGGACCAACAGGCGTTATGATATGGCAGGGTTGAAAAGTGAATACAGGCGATAAACGCCCCAAGAAGGATGTCAATACCATGATTGGTACAACGCGGAGTGTAGCATTGCCAGTGTTGATCGTTTTTGCCGCGCTGAATATTTCTGCGTGCGAAACGGCGAAGCGTTTTGCCCCACCGGGATTTATCAAATATGAGGATTTGGAAAAAGGAATTCCTGTAAACCCGGCAATTCAACAAAGAATTACAGAGATTTCGCCTGATGAGGATGCGAAATATCCTAACCTGTCAGATACGCCGCAGATTGTGCCTGTTGGTCTTCCAACAGAGGAGCGTGCAGATGCAGAAGATTGGCTCTTGGCTACCCGTGATCTTGTACAAGGAGATATAGCCAAGGCACGTGAACAAGTAGAAATTGAGTTTGGCCTTGATACTGAGGGGAACCCGGATTTAATACGCACAGGTGATGCTGAAAACCTTCCTAATTCTGTGTTCGACCTCCAAAGTGGACTTGAAAAGGTACGGGCTGATGCTCAAAAAGAGGCAAACCAGCCTTTACCAGATCCGATTGATACCACGCAGGCGCCCAACCCCGAAGAGCCTGTTAAATACTAAACTGCCAAAGTCAGAGTTGTTTACAAGGCGATCCGGAGATAAGTGCGGTCATCAAAGGAAATTTGTCCAGGCATCATACCTTTAGATGTGATGTTTTCGTTGATGCACAAAGGGTCGAGCTCAAGGATATTTGCTAGTGCTTCTTCGGTTGATTGCATGGTATTACACACCTCTGGATAGCCATCAGATGTGATTACTAATTCATTTGCGTTGTATGGAATATCGAACACCTGAATAAATTTATCTGGTACATGCAATCCATTGATGACACCAAATCCGAATTTGTGATCTGAATTATTTGCAAAGTCGAGGAGGGGTGAAAAGAATGGCCAGAATGCATTTGCATATTCCTCACTTTTCAAAACTTCCTCTTGGGTTTTTCCACGCACTAGCATTGCGTGAATAAACACAGAGCGTTGACGTGCACCGATAAATTCAACCTCAATTTCATTAAGGTGGGTTTTCCCATCATAACGAAATGGACAATCACCGACGCGCCATATTTGTCGTTGCCTTGGAAAAAAAACTGCAATTCCAAAGCCACCTGTATATCTAACGTTATTAAGTTTATGATATTTTTTAGTCTGTGCAAGGATATCAGTCAAAGCGTCAACCATGTCTCTAGGCGTAGTATCTGGTGGTATGGTTTTTAAATATTCAGCGGCCTTATCAAGGGCTTCTTGTATCATTTCTGTTTCAAGGTGACCTGGGCCTCTTGAGCCATCAATCACGCCGACAACATGCTCTCCAATAATAAGGCGATCCTCGTTGTAACTGTCATCAGTCACTTTACCGCGGGTAAATTGTTCGATGATGTGCATTAGGCTGATACCTGATAAGAACTAATTGTATAATTGATCTGGTAGCCATGTTGCTAATTGTGGAAAGAAGATCAACACCAGCATTGCAAATAATTGTATAAAAATAAAAGGTATTGCGCCACGATAGATTTGTGATGTTTTAATTTCAGGTGGTGCAACACCGCGAAGATAAAAAAGAGCAAAACCAAATGGTGGCGTTAAAAATGAAGTTTGTAGATTGATTGCCATCAAAACGCCGAGCCAAACTGGATCAAGCCCCATCCCTAAAAGGACAGGGGCAACCAGGGGCACCACAACCAGGGTAATTTCTATAAAATCGAGAAAAAATCCAAGGACAAACATCACCAACATAACCATGACAACAGCACCAATGACGCCGCCTGGAGTGGTTTGTAAGGCATGGCGTACGGTTTCATCCCCACCGAGCCCGCGAAAAACCAATGAGAATAGAGCAGCACCGATAAGTATTGTGAAGACCATAGTGGTAACTCGGGTCGTTTGATCCACAATAGATGCGGTTAACTTTTTGCGACCAAGGGCCCAGATACTGGCGATCATTCCGGGTGGTATAAGGACGGCCAACATTATGCCTATGAGCAAGGCAATACGGTCACCAGTGCCAGCTTCAGTCCTGCCGATACGCAAATCAAATTGCTGTGCTAGTAAGAAGAGTAGAAAAATTGCACCCGCAGACACAAAGATAATGGTTTGTGGTGGAAATATTTTTTTAGTTTCTGTGGTGCCTCCGGTCAACCTGGTACCAGCAATCAAGAGAGCACCTATTGCGCCAACACTGGCCGCTTCTGTGGGGGTTGCAATGCCTACTAAAATTGAACCGAGAACAGTAATAATTAGAATCAAAGGTGCAGGTAATATTTTTGCTGCTGCGATCCATAATTCGCGTTGCGAACTAAGTTCTTCTGCTGCGATAGCTGGTGCTTTATGACCCTGAAAAGTCGCTACGAATATTTGCCAAAGAATATAAAGGCTGACTAGCAGCAAGCCTGGAAAGAGGGCACCAGCAAAAAGATCACCGGCTGATACGGCTTCGGGTGAGAAATTTCCCGCTGCTAATTGAGATTTTTGATAGGCGTTAGAGATGGCATCGCCTAAAAGGATAAGAACGATAGAAGGGGGGATAATCTGTCCAAGAGTTCCTGCAGCTGCGATCGAACCTGTCGCAAATGCGGGGTCATATCCGCGCCGCAACATTGTTGGTAAGCTGAGTAATCCCATCGTAACTACTGTAGCGCCAACAATTCCGGTTGAAGCCGCCAGGAGAGCACCGACTATTGTAACGGAGATGCCAAGGCCGCCGCGCAACGGGCCAAACATTTTGGCCATCGTATCGAGCAAGTCTTCAGCGATGTGGGATTTTTCAAGGATGACTCCCATCAGGATAAACATTGGTACTGCGATAAGGGTCGTATTGGTAACGGATCCAAAAATTCGTTGCGGAAAAGGTTTCAAGAAGCTGATATCGAAGACATTGAAGGCGATCCCAATGATCGCAAACAAAAGCGCCGTTCCTGCGAGGCTAAATGCTGCCGGATACCCAAGCAACAATAGACCACATAAAACGACGACCATAAAAATATCGAGCCACGGTACAATAACGCATGGGCATATTGCCATGTCGTGGAGTAGTCCTTCCATTATACACCCTCCTGAGAGGCATGTGGATTCGTTAGAGTGGTCACCGCACGGCTGGCGCTTACAAAGCCTGCTAACAAAAGAAGAACTGCAAAGATAGGAATTAGAGACTTTAGTAGGAACAGAAGCTGTAGACCTGAGGATTCATTTGACCCTTCTGTTGCTTGCCAAGAGGCATACACATATGGGGCTCCTGCCCACAGGAGCAGGATGCAAACAGGAATTAGCAATAGATAGGTGCCAAACAGATTAACCAGCGCCTTTTGTTTAGCCGAAGCTTCCCTGTAAAACAGATCGACCCTCACATGGTCATCTATGAGTAAAGCGTATCCAGCAGCGAGCAGAAAAACAGCACCATGTAGATAGGTGATGCTTTCTTGCATCCAGATAAAATTGAGCCCGAATGCGTAGCGCAAAACAACAACCATGAATTGTATAAAGGCCATAGCAAGAACAAGCCACATGACACTGCGTCCTGCAAAGTTGGTTATTATTGTCGCTGCGCGAGTGATAGTATTGACCCACCGGGATACTCCGCCTGTGAGTTGTCCCAGTATAGACAGAAAGATTATGTCAATCGCCCAGATGCCAAATTTGTAAGAAAACAGTGCCCCGATTTGCCCAGGTACGAGGTAAGTAAACAGGATGCCTGCGTATGCGATGCCAATGGTCAGGATTAACCATATGATGGGTTGTAATAATGTTCCGGCATTGGTTTTGATACTAATGAGCAAAGATAGTGGTAACAGTAATAACGGGAACAATAATCCTGTTGCAAGCCAATTTAAGATATCGCCAATAATGTCGAGCATGGATACCCCAGCACCTAAATTGAAAAGACGCGGCGACGGATTGCCATGTATGGTTCATCGGAAATGCCAGACCAGATTTGTGACCGTCCGAGAGCTGCCTTGTAACTTTCAAATACCCGACCCGTTAACTCATCTGTGGCTGAAGTTTCCTCCAATACTGTCTTTGAAGCCGTCGCGGCGGCCTGCATGACATCGTCAGGGAACTGACGCAATTTGACATTATGTTTGTTAGTTAATTCTTCAAGAGCGATACCATTGTAATGTCCATATTCTGCAATAGATAGGTGGTTTGCCTGATGGCAGGCAGCGCGGATAATAGCCTGTTCTTGAGGGCTCATACCGCTCCAAAGGTCAAGATTGACCCCAACAGCTAATTGCGCACCTGGTTCATGAAAACCAGGCCAGTAATAATATTTTGCTTCGCGATAAAACCCAAAAGCAAGATCGTTCCAAGGGCCGACCCATTCCGTTCCATCAATCGCACCTGATTGCAAGGCTTGATATATTTCACCTCCTGAAATCGCTACCGCTGATCCGCCAAGACGACGGATAACTTCGCCGCCCAGTCCTGGCATGCGAACTTTCAATCCACGGATATCTTCAAGAGAGTTAATCTCTTTTTTATACCAACCTCCCAGTTGGTGACCTGTATTGCCAGCCGCAAATGGCTTAATGTTAAACCGTGTTGAGAGTTCATCCCATAACTCTTGACCGCCGCCAAACTCTGTCCAAGCTGCAATCTCCGTTGCGGTCATTCCAAAAGGTACAGCTGTAAAAAATGGATATGCTGCAGATTTCCCCACCCAATAATATTCTGCACCATGATAGAAATCTGCAGATCCGTTTGAAACAGCGTCAAAACTCTCAAAGGCTGGCACCAATTCACCTGCGGCATAAATAGTGACCTTCATTGCGCCGCCGCTCATCACAGTAATAAATTCTGCCGTACGTTCGGCCATCGTACCTAAGCCGGGAAAATCTTTTGGCCACGTGGTAACCATCTTATACTCACGGGGCGTAATCGTGCCACAAGCAGCGCTCGATGTGGTCGCACCCACTTTAGCATAGTCGCCGCAGTCGCAACCACTTGCTAAGCCTGCAGCTCCAAGTGCAGTTCCTCCGGTCAGTAATTTTCTTCGATCTATCATTGCGGCGATTTACCCAATATCGTTCATGTTTTATTTTCATGAACGATATCATGCTTTTGAGCAATGGAAAGGGTAGTATATATACTCTGGCCTTAGTGAGAGCGTAATTGCTGTCGGATGCCACCAAGCAACCCGGCAAAAGTTTCTTCGATACATAACCCATTTTCGCGCCGGAAGGCCTTGGCCTCAATAGAAAGTGGAACAGGATTACCAAGATTATCATGAAACATTGTGCTGCGGATGACACCCATTATACGACCAGCAATACGATTTATATTCGCCTGTGAACAGTCATTGACCCCAATCGCACAGTTCACCGAATTATTATTCGCACTCAGGAGAGCAGTGAAATCTTCCACTCGGATGACACGGTTTACAAGAGGTCCAGCCTGATTGATCATGTTTCGAGTGGAAATATCGATAGAGGCATGAGACGTTAAACGGAAGGCGACAAAGTTTTTCAGGGTAGAATGAGCAGTGCCATCATTGTCTGTGGCTGACAACCAACGTGCAAAAACCTTGGGAGAAAATATATGTGCTTTTTGATCGCGTGCTTCTGGGATGCCACCAGTGCGCAGGTATTGCTTTGCAATGTGGATCCTTTTTTCACGTCGAATTTCTGAATCTATGATCGCTGCACCGGTTTCATTAATATGATTGTGGTGAATGATTAAGCCGTCATGATCGAAGATAGCGGCCTGTTCTTGATCACGGGCAGCAACTATAACCGGGATTGTTTGGTGCCGGGTGTGTCTTCGCATACTTCGAGCAAGGGCCAGTAAGGGATCGCCTTTTTCGGAAGGAAAGATGACAATTCCATTAATCTCATCTGTTTCTAATGCTCGCATCGTCTGGCCAGGGCGGTAAGTACATTGCACTGTATACCCTGCAGCCTCCAGGCTATTTATTAACGGTAAAACATGGTGCCCAGGAGGGCCTGCTACCAGAATTGTCATGTTGTTATTATAATCAATTGCAGAGTGTTCGTTTGTTGTTGCATTTAGAACGTGTTTTCGACGTTCCATTTCAGCGATAATGGTCTGTTTGCGAAATATATTTCTTAACTGATTTGCCAAACCTTTGGTATGCAAGGTACCGCAATATATGTGGTTATGCCGCGCAAGGATTGAAGCTATTGTAGCCGGGACTTTTTCATCAAGGATAAAGAGAACGGAGGTTTTTTCCGAATGAGAAATCTCAGAAATTTTCTGTGCTTGTTTTATGTGTAAAGTCTGACCCCTTAGGTCGACAATGCCGATCTTGTTCTGCGAAGTTTTATCGTTCAGGGTTAAATTATGCGTGCTGTTTGTTTTTGAGGTTTCAGCAAAGGAATATTCTATTAGTCCCGGGTCGGAGAAGAATGAAGTATTTAAAGGGACATCAGGGTTAGCGGTTCCTAGTCGACGACCATCCAGATAAGAAATATTTCTATGGGCAACAGATAGCTCAGTATCTGCCGGGTTTGCATTGTAGAGACCTTTGGTCATGAATAGCCCTGATATACATAAGCCTAACATTGCACGATGCAGATGCGCAGCAAAAGCGAACGAAACCAGCGGACTTGGTTAGTTATCCTGTCCGCTGCGCAGTACTTTATTCAAGTTCTGGGCCGGTTTTGGAGTCTCGTTGCTCGTTAGAAGGCGGTCAGGTTTTTTCGCCTCCTGAGAGAATGGCTCTGAAGAGGGAAGGTTGCTACCTCCTGAAATGTTCTCGTAAAGACAGTAATCCGTTTCTATGCTTGGGAAGTATTGTTCGCGGGCCTTCGCTTGATCGCGATAGCAATGTAAAGCGGCAAGGAATTCTTGTGGTTTGCCCTCGGGCCCGTGTTTTTTATATAGTTGAGCGGTTTCAATACCTACATAACGCCAATGCCATGGCTCGAATGTATCAACACCTGGTAAGTATTGGTTGCCTTTAGGGTATGAGAGAATAAATCCGTAATGATGGGCATTTTCTATGAAACATGAGAAAGCCTTGTCATCTTCACGCATAAATTTACCATTAACATCAATATCAGCAGCGAGGCCGGTTTGATGTTCCGACATACCAGGCGGTGTCACTGTCCCGCGATGGCGCAATCTTTGATAAAGTGTGACTTGTGTTTGGTAGGCGCGATACCCAGAGCGCAGTGATATTGCTTCGTCGTCAATTTGCGCGCTGCAACTGTCGATGAGGCTGGATAAGGCTTTAGGTAATGTTGCGATGTCAGAAAACCCCAAATCGCTGCCTTGGTTATTTTCTGAGGCAAGGCGCAGTTTCATTTCGTCAAGAGAAGGGTCCTTGCTCACTGGAATGCCGTGTGTATTTGCTGCCACAAGGTCAGCGGGGTGGTAATCTGCATGCAGAATAAAATGTTGCGATACTGGTCTTGTGATATCCGCAAGTTTGTTGAGTGCCTTTGTGGGATTGATGCCTTCTGATTGAATATCGCTTACCGCAAAATTTATGTCATATGCGTTACGTAGTATCTCAGTCATATGCATCGATAATGCTGAGCTGTGAGTTTTCATATCGCCTTGATGGTAGCGCTCCGACAACATTCCAATAAGCAATGCCTTATCTGGTGATGAGGAGCCTTTCATTTTATCGGATGATTTCAAGGCTGCGATAAACAGAGTTCCGGCTTCTTCCAAGCGCCCCTTTTTTACCAATGCTGGGCCGTACTGCAATGCTTGACGCAGGGCCTTTGAATCCGTTTGAGTTGGGTTAACAGAGCCAGGCTTTAAAGGCGGAGCTATCAGATTTTGTGGGGCAGGTAATCTGTTTTGTGTTGCCGTGTGTGAAACGCATTGAGTTGCAGCTTGTATACTTGCAAGAAATGGTTGGTTGGCAGTCGATCTAGCGAACTCACGATAACATTCAATATCTGCGAGGAATGCTTGGGGTTGAAATAAAGGGCCATATTCACGATAGAGGCGCGCAGTTTCAATACCAACATAGCGCCAATGCCATGGTTCAAAACTATTCCTCTCGCTCGCAGCAAGATTGCCTTGGGGCCACGATAAGATGAACCCGGATTTCCATGCATTCTCCCGAAAACATAACCAACTTGCATCGGATTGGCGCATCAGTCGGCCATTGACGTTAAGGTCTATTGCGAGGCCAAGCTGATGTTCAGTAAGCCCTGACGCGGTTGTGATTTGGGTATCAGTTGATTGTGCACGAAAGCCTCTGGCAAGCGACAAGACTTCATCCCGGGTTGCCTGACTGCACAAAGTCATTAATTGCGCAAGACGAACAGGCATGTTGGCATTGCGCTCGACACCAATGTTCTCACCTGCCAAGCTTAACGTAATATCATTGGCAACACCATCTCCTTTGAGAGCTTTAACTGGAATCAAAAAAGAGGATGCTCCTACAAGATCAGACGGCTGATAGTTTGCGGGAATGGTATGAGTTTGCGAAACTGGGCGCACCAAATTTTGTGGTATTTCAGGATAAAGAGAGTGGCGAAGCCCCCCATAATTCTCCTGAAACTTTGTATGCATGTGTTGTGCTAGTGCATTGGCTTCTGTAGTGCGTCCCTGTATTCGGTAAACACTTGTAAGATATTTAAGATATAGAGAGGTATCGATAGATGAGTTACCAAGAAGTTTTTCTTGAGCATGAAATGCGCTCAGGTAAAGAGTTTCTGCATCTTCATACCGTTTTGATTGCAGGTAAATTGGACCCAGGATAAGCGCAATCTGCGTGAGGTCGCGTGCATGTTCGGGAAGGTGGGCTTGTCGGATGATGTAGGCAGCTGAAAGTAACCCAGATGCAGCCGGGAGGTTTTCTTTTTGTAGGCTGTAATATGCGCCCAAATCCACCATTTGAGCTGCGATTGCCAATTGCTCAGCTGAATCACCAGCAAGAGATGTCTTGAGGGAAAATGATCCTAGTGCTGGACGGAATGCACGGGCAAAAACATCGCCGGCATCATAGACGGCACTAGCGTAACGGGTTTGCAAATTGTCTTCAGCCGTTGAAGAGGGGACCATTGCGGCATTACCAGCCAGTTCGAGAAAAGAAGATAAGATCGGCATTCCACGTGAGAAGTCTCCGGCGAGAATATGAGTAATGGCGAGATCTTTTTCGAGAGGCAGGCGCTCCATAGGAGCAAGTGTTTGCCAGCTTTGTGATGTAAGCAATGATGTCAGTAAAATTGCTGCCTGCTCATAATTTCCTACTGAAATATGCGCTCGAGCCAATCTGGAGCGAAGGTCGAAAATGAGTGTTGGGTCGGTTTCATTCGCTTCATAAAGGGCGAGCGCACGTTCTCCATGACCAAGCGCATCATTTGTGCTGCCCCGTTCCATGGCACTTTCAAATCTTTTGAGCGCCAAATCGGGGCTGATACGTTCGGCAATAAAATAAAAACCACTAAACCCAATCGCGATAATTAAGAAAATCGCTGCAAGGATAGAAGGGCCACGCAATGATGCAGATGTTGCCATAGTCAGATGATTCCCACCAAATACCCCATTTAAGATATATAGAGTATCATTGAACCGGTTTTATGGCGAGGACGAAATCATCCTCAATACAAGTTCGCCTGTGATCTAAGGCCTTGACCAATAGTGTGAGGGACCCGCAGAACGGCTATTTAGAATGCGGATGAGCTATTTTCAAGGTATTACTATGGTGAATTTAAAATCTGACGGCAACCAGTCAACGGTTACTCTAAAAGAAGAGGGGGCTTCATCCGATAAGGAACAACCAAATGAAGCAGGACAGAAAATGACTGGAAGACGCCGCCTGTTTTTGATGCGCCACGGCCATGTAGATTACTTTAAGTCGGGGATTACTGACCCCAGAATAGTCGATTTAACCGATGAAGGCAGGGAACAGGCAGAGGAAGCGGGTAAAGCATTATCGCGAATCAATTTTGATTACACACTCTGTTCTGGCTTGCCCCGCACGAGACAAACGGCCGAAATTGTTCTTTCTCATCAAGGTAGGCCACCTATAATTCAGGAAGATTTACGGTTTGAAGAAATTAAAAGCGGCTGGATAAAAGCGAGTAGTCGTGAGGAATTGGCGGCGCGTCTTGCCTACTGCTTTGATAATGCAGAGGATAAGGACGCAAAGTTTTTGCCTGATGGGGAAACGTTTGGTTCTGTAGAAGAACGAACGGTTGAAGGTTTGGTTGAAATGTTGACCACACGTTCCTGGCGAACTGGTTTATTGGTTGCTCATGAGGGAGTGAATCGCGTGTTGTTGGGCTGGTGTACAGGAGGCGGTCTGGCAACTATTGGGGCTTTTGAACAAGATTTATGTGCAATTAATGTAATCGATTTTGATATTACCCCATCTGAAAGTGGCAAAGGGGTGCAAATTGAACGGGCGATTCTTAAACTGATGAATGTGACTCCCTACGATGTTGTGAAACAAGAATTGGCGAGAACGAGCCTCGAGCATCTTTTTGACGTTGATTTCGGAGGTTCACGCCCAATACTGTCAAAGACCTAAAAAGCCATTAATAGTAGCTTCTTACCGCACTTGCACAATAGGGTTATGTGATTTGTGGCCATAAAATATGTGATATTGTTAACTTTCAGCTGTATCGGCAGCGATTTTATCGGTACTGTAATATAGGGATATAATGGTGAACGGACTTTTGGAGAAATATGATGCCGTATGGTGTGAAGCGT
>CAZGVP010000009.1:0-23617 GCA_964529135.1 uncultured Caulobacterales bacterium
CTGGAGCAGATCGAACACTTTTTCGAGCACTACAAGGATCTGGAGCCTGGCAAGTGGGTAAAGATAGGTGACTGGCACGGCGTGGATGACGCGAAGCAGATGATTACCGAGGCGATCGAGCGCGAGGCCAGGAGCTGACTTTCAGGGCTTAGAGCCCGGCGAAAAACTCTTCCATCCGCTGGCGCAGATCAGCGTCCGGAAGCCGGCCGTGCATCGCCATGATGAATCCGGATATTTTTAAGCTGTTGGTCATCTATCTGGCTGAGCAATTTGGCAACGCCATTGATAAATGGTTCTGCGCCAATCATTGCAACTTCAGGAGTATGGGCTGCTTGCCAGGCAAGATGTTCCCCGCCCCCAAATCCCACCTCTAGCCATAAGTCACGATAATTTGGGAATAATGCTTCCAGATCAATGGTTTTGTTTTTATTTATTTCCTCAATCCCAAGCATCGGTACCGAAAGCGTAGGCAGCACAGTTTCCATCAATTGCGCCTGTCGTGGCTTGAGGGATTTGTCCTGACGTCGGCCATAAAGGCGAGGTATGTAGTCTCTTTTTACAGTCATAAATTGGGTGCGGTATTAGAACGATTAGTGCTCATGGCTATAGGGCGACAAGAGGCTTTCAGCAACAGAAGATCAATGACAGTTTTACTCAGGCAGCTGCCATTTACTTCACCTTAACCATAATCCGCTTTGATTGTGCCAAATGGAGACGTGAGTGATGGAAGATCTATCCTATATTATTGGCCTTGGGTTTTCGGGTAGCGATATCTGGCGGGCGATTATTATATCGTTTTTTGCCGCTATGCTGGTGCGTAAGCAGCGCAAGGCATACACCTTGACGCTATGGGCGCTACTGGTAGATCGTTGTATCTGGCCGCTTATGGATATGGCATTTAGCGGCGCCAGCGATGAAGCTGTAGGCGCTTCAATGGCAGCGATGGTGGAAACATTCACCACAGATCTTGGACTGTACGTTGTGCGATATGCGGGTTTGTTTGTGTTGATTAATATCTTTGCCCTGATGCGCAGGCGTGTTCACAAGCCGAGAATGGAAAGTAAGCCGAAAACCCATAAGCCGGTTTTAGCCAAACATTTTTGACTTTAAGATTATTGTGCTTGGATAACTTTGTACCTAAATAGAGCGAAATGCCAGCACGGCATTTTGCCCGCCAAAGGCAAATGAGTTTGATAACGCCAGATCAATCTTGCGCTCAATAGCTTCATTAGCAGCATAATTTAAATCACATGCCGGGTCAGGATCATCAAGATTGATCGTTGGCGGAACAATATTGTGATTAAGCGCTAAAATAGCTGCGATTGCTTCAATGCCGCCGGCAGCGCCAAGCAGGTGCCCGTGCATGGATTTTGTCGATGAAACAACAAGATTGTCTGCCTCCGCTCCAAATACAGTACGGATGGCTTTGGTTTCTGTTGGATCATTGAGCAATGTCCCGGTACCATGGGCGTTGATATAAATATTGGATGTGTCAGGGACGGCAATGTTTTGTAATGCCAGTGTCATGGCTGCGGACGCACCTTCAAACGACGGGTTAATCATATCATTGCCATCTGCGTTCATGCCTGACCCAACCAGTTCTGCGTATATATGAGCACCGCGTTTTTCTGCATGCTCATATTCTTCGAGCACGAGGAGTCCTGCTCCTTCGCCGATCACAAGGCCATTGCGGTTTTTCGAAAACGGGCGACAGGTTTCTGATGCTAAAATGTGCATGCCCTTCCATGCTTCCAGCGCACCATAAGTCAGGCATTTTTCACTGGCGCCAGCAATGCCAGCATCCGCCATACCGGATTTGATTAACTCTGCACAAATGCCAATGGAATGTGCCGCAGACGAACATGCACTGGAAATAGCAAAAGAAGGTCCGGTCAGGCCATGGCGGATGGAAACATGAGCCGCAGCGGCATTGGGGATGGTTCGCAAAACAGTCAATGGGTGGGGGCGGCGTTTTTTGCGCAGCATTTGGTAATGAGTATCATCCCCAGTTTGCTGGCCGCCAATGCCAGTACCGATAATGGTGGCAGTGCGCGTGGCTAGCTCGCCATCAAACTTAAGCCCGGACATCTCAATGGCAGCATCTGCGGCGGCAACCGCAAAATGTGTGTACGGATCACCTCGCAGGACGTCGCGCCCCAACCCGTTTATAACCTCTTTGCTATCCTTGATTGCGGCAGCTGGGAGCGTTAAGGAGAGATCGTCCTCATAGGCATAGGTCTCATTTTGTATAGCGCAATGTCCCGCAAAAATATTTTCACGGAATGCATCGAGCGTTATTCCGATGGGGGAAAATACACCAAGGCCAGTAACAACAACGCGGCGGGTCATGAGTTCAAGGTCACTTCTTTTGGGCGAGCTTTTCTAATGCGTCGATCATATCACCCACTGTGTTCATCTCACCAAAAGGGTTTTCATTGGCATTGAAAGGAACTTCGACATTCATCTGTTCCTCGACCTCATAAATGATCTCTACAACTGAGAAACTGTCTATCCCCAAATCAGTGATCAAGGTTTCCCGGCTGGGGTCGCCAGTAAGTCCCACAGCGTGGGACTTAATGATTTCTAGGAGTGTTGTTTCCATTTCGGACATAAATAACCTCTTATAAGGGAATTGCCTCTTATATGGCCCCCCGCCTAGTTTATTCTTCCAGCTTCAATGCCATGAACCCAGTGTTGATGACAAGCGGGTAAATAACAAATAGCTGCTGACGTCTTCTACTCACTGTTAAACAAGGCCATCGCACTGAGTACCATCGCTTCGGTTCCCTGCTTAATTGAGGGTTCTGGCTCGATCTTAAAAAAGGGTGAGTGGTGAGACGGTGCGGTGGCCACATTGCTTTCCAGGGTGCCGCCAACATTGAAGTAAACGCCTTTAACCCCTGATTCTGGGGTGACGAAATAGGCGAAATCTTCCGCGCCCATGCCTTCGCGTGGTTTGTCGATCAAAACACTCTCGCCCATACCATTGGTGATTGCTGCGCGGATGCGTTCCGCAGTTGTGCGATCATTGATGGTTGGCGGCGTTGTTTCAGTGGGGGAGCGTTTTACTTCTGGCATCAGTTCTTCTGGTACCCCGAGTGAGATAGCCACCCCCTCGGCGACACGGTCTATGGCATCGAGCAATGTGGTGCGCACTTGCGGGTTGTTTGAACGTACTGTCAGTTGCATCTCCACCTTGTTGCCAATGATATTGTGTTTGGTACCGCCATGGATTGCGCCAACGGTAATAACGCCCGCTTCTTGCGGGGCAATTGTCCGTGAAACGATGGATTGCAGCGATACCACAATTTGTGAGGCGACCAGTACCGGATCAACGCCCTTGTGGGGAGAGGCACCGTGGGCACCGACGCCATAGACAATAATATCAACACTATCGGAACTGGATGCCCTGATGCCGAGAGGCACTTCGATGCGCCCTGTGGGAGTATTTGCTGATACGTGAAATGCCAGTGCATAATCTGGTTTTGGGAACCGCTTATAAAGACCGTCTTCAAGCATGGTGCGCGCACCGGAAATACGTTCCTCTGCAGGCTGACCAATCAAAACCAATGTACCAGACCATTGATCTTTACGAGCCGCCATTTGCCGAGCTGTACCCACCAGTGATGTGATATGAACATCATGGCCACAGGCGTGCATAACCGGCTTTTCAATGCCATCAATATCCACTTGCCGCGTGGTTGAGGCATAACTTAGTCCAGAATCTTCTTGCACGGGAAGGCCATCCATATCTGCACGGATTAAAACTGTTGGTCCTGCACCGTTTTTTATAACGGCGACAATGCCAGTTTGTCCGACATTTTCAGTGACATCATAACCAAGAGAGCGGATTTCTTTGGCGAGTCGCTTGGCGGTATTGCTTTCACGAAAGGAGAGTTCTGGATTGGTATGAAAATGCTTGAATAATGGTTCAAGATTAGCCTCATAATCAGCGGCTATTGCGGCCTTGAGTGATCCTTTCGGGGATTGTGCATGACTTGCCGGTGACATTGTCGTTTGAGTTAGCAAAAGACCCGATGCTGTAACAGATACTGCGATCGCTGAAGTAAGTAACTTTTTCATAGTGTATTCCCGTTTCGTGTGCCGATCAGTAGGCTTGGGAGCAACGTATACTGCAGGTCTTGTTTAGTAAACATTGTTATGTTGTGCGTCATGGCTCCATTCGCCAGTTTTGCTTAAGTGAGGCGTTCTTTGACGAGGCGTTGTTCCAGCGCGGTCTTAACGGCTGGCCATTCATCTTTAATGATGCTGAAATAGACAGAGTGTCGAAGCCGCCCGTCCGGCATGATGAGGTGATTGCGATGGGTGCCTTCGCGTTTTGCGCCGAGGCGTTCAACTGCGCCTTGTGAGCGTTCATTTAAGCTGTAGATTTTGAGTTCCATACGATTAAGCATGATTTTTTCGAAACCATAAGACATCATGGAGAGTTTTGTGGCGGGATTAACAGTGCATGCCCAAAACGGTTTGGCGTACCAGATCCAGCCAATTTCAAGGCGTTTGTGGGGTAGGTTAACGGCTAGAAAGCTCGATGATCCGGCCCACGCATTTTGGGTTTTATCAAAGATTGCAAAAGTGAGATCACCCGCGACAGGGCCATCATTGAGGCGGTGATTGATCCATGCATCAAAATCCACGCCAAATTGATTGACGGTGGCATAGCGCCACAAGTCAGGATCATCGGCAGGGCCGCGCAAGATTTCGCGGTGCTGTTCTTCTAATGGTTCCAGTCGAACAAATTCATTTTCAAGAATGATTGGCTCAAGTTTGTCCATTTGAAAAAGAGCGCCTAATCGCGAAAATTTTTATACTGCATTGGTTGGTCGAGCCCCATGGCTTTTACAAATGCGATCACGTCCTGCAGGTCATCGCGTTTTTTGCCGGTCACCCGTAATTCGTTGCCTTGAATGGCAACTTGTACTTTCAATTTTTCAGCTTTAATGGCCTTGGTGATTTTTTTTGCAGTCTCTTTATCGATGCCCTCACGCAGCAACACATTCTGGCGCACTGATTGACCTGCTGCAGGCTCGACTTTCTGATAATCGAGGGAGCCGGCTTCTATACCGCGTTTTTGCATCTGTCCCTGTAATATTTCATGGAGCTGGCGCAGCTTCAGATCATCATCCGCGTGAATGGTAATGACGCTATCCTTGAACTCGACTTTGGATTGCGAGCCCTTAAAGTCATAGCGTGTATCGATTTCGCGGGTCACATTGGCGATCCCATTCTCAGCTTCGGCACTATCAACTTCGGAAACAATATCAAAAGATGGCATAAGACCTCCGGTTTATTGGCAATATAAATGCCTTTAGATTGGGCTCTTTATGTGATCAGCAATTGTTGCGGTCAACCGCGAAGGGTAGATATTTCCAATTATCCCGTCGGTTGAGGGTTTTGTCTCATCTTCTTATGTATGCCTAATCTGAAAGTCACCATTGCGACAACCACCAAGAATGCACTTACAAGAAACGCAGCACCCGGAAGATAAACCCCTTCTGTATCGCTGAAATTTGAAAAAAACTGGGTCATCAGGATCGGGCCAATAATAGAGGTAATACTGAAAGCGCTGGAATTGGCACCCTGCAATTCACCTTGCGCATTTTCTGGTGTGTTTTTGGTCATTAAGGCTTGCAGTGAAGGGGATGCAAAGCCGCTTAGTGCCCCAAACAGGATTAGGGCGTAAATTGCAACTCCGGGTGCCGGGACTTTAGATGCAAGAGCAAGGCCGATAAAGGTAATAATGCCAATGCAAAGGCTAAACGTTATGGCGCGAACTTCGCCAAACCGTTTGATAACTGGTCCGGTGAGAATCCCCTGAACGAAGGCCTGACTTAATCCGTAAACGGCGATTGAAAAACCAATATAGAGTGGAGACCAGTTCGCCACTTCAATAACGAAATAAGACCAGATTGCAATATAGGATTGATTGGCGAGATATATAAAAAACAAAACAGCCAATACTACTATAACCAACGGCCCTGTTTCGCGATTCCTTGCAACGGATAAAATGCTGCCGATCGGGTTTGCGCGACGTAATGAAAACTCGCGCCGACTCTCAGTCCGTAATGTTTCTGGAAAAGCGAAATATCCGTATACACATGTGAGTAGGGCCAGAACTCCGGAGGCTATGAAGGGTAAGCGAGTCCCATATTCACCCAATAAGCCACCAATAGCTGGCCCGAAAATAAGTCCGATGCCACTAGCTGCGCCAGCGATGCCGAAAAATTTAGCACGCGATTCATTATCAGAAATATCAACAATTGCGGCATTGGCTGCGGTATAAGTTGCGCCGAGCACTCCCGATAAAAACCGCGCTACGAATAAAAATATCAATGTTGGGGATGCGGCCATAACAAAATAGTCGATACTAAAGCCAAGCAGTGCCAGTAGTAAAACCGGCCGACGGCCATAACGATCACTGAGTCCGCCAAGAATTGGAGCACCAAGAAACTGCATTCCGGCATAGGTGAAAACCAAGAGACCACCAATCTCAGCAGCGCCAGCATTGCCAACGCCACTTAATTCTTCAATTAGTTTTGGCATCACCGGAAGAACCAACCCAATGCCCATCGCGTCGAGAAAGACGACGAGACAGACAAAAAGTAAAATCCGGTTCGTCGCTGGCGGTGGCTTGTGTGAGTCGGAGATGCTCTCCTCGTGTGTGATCATAATTTTACAGTGCCCGGTTGTTTTGTTGCGAGTTTTTTTGCCGTCAGTTTTGTAATGATTGCCTGTATATATAGGCTTATGGACGTAAGGGACCCGGCATGATGATGCCTGATTAGCTGTTATTGGGAATCGGGATAAGGTCCTTGTATAGGGTAATTGGGGGGCGATTGCACATGTAAAAATGTTGCTATTTTGTTCTGCTTTTGCCAAGCTATATAATCTGGTGACCGTGATGGCGTCAATCGGCTTCGGGGTTCAGTTATTGGCCAGCGTCGACAATGTTTGTTTGAGTGGCGCTTGTTTCATTGGCGTTGAATTTAAGGACTGAATGTGATGCTTCAGGAAAATAACCGTTTAGATATTGATGAGCAGGATAGCTGGAACGACGAGGAAGGATTTTCTTCCATGCGGCTGGAATTGTTGATTGATGATCCTGAAATTATTGACCTTGTGTGTGAAAAAAAACCAGGTCGTGAACGACAGGCATTTTTGCGCTCGGCGCTCAAGATCGGCGTGTTGGCATTAGTTCAAGCGGGCAGCCGGGTTGATGCTGAACGGGTGCGCAAGGAAGGGAATCGTTTGCTCGAAACGATGTCCGGCGCATTGAAAACCCATCGAGAGGAAGTAACGCGAGAAATTGCTGGATCATTGTCGCAATATTTTGATCCATCCTCCGGGCAGCTTCCCCAGCGCATTAAACAGCTGGTAGAGGAGGGCGGTGACATGGAAAAAGTAATTCGTTCACAGATTACGGGTGATGGGTCACTGTTAGTGAAGACCCTCAAGGATCACATGGGAGAGAGCAGCCCGCTTCTCTCCTTGCTGGATCCGACATCAGAAAAAGGCCTTGCTTCCAGTCTTGCAAAATCTGTCGATAGTGTCGCGCAAGAACAGCGTGAAGCGATTTTGAAAGAATTTTCTCTTGATAACCCTAACGGTGCATTGTCTCGAACCTTGCGTGAGCTTGCTGCACGTCATGGGGAGGCGGGAGAAGCACTTGAGAAAAAGATCACTACCGTTGTCTCAGAGTTTTCTCTCGACAAAGAAGACAGCGCGTTATCAAGATTGGTGCAACGTGTAGATAAAGCGCAGCGCACATTAAGCGATGAGTTTTCTCTAGATAAAGACGGTTCAGCTCTGGCAAGGATGCGTAAGGAGTTCTCTGAGCAAATAGGAAGTCTTGTGACGATGCAGCGTGAGTTTCAGGGCGATGTTATGAAACAACTGACAGAAATGGCAGCGCGTAAAGCGGAAAGCCTGAAGTCTACAACCCATGGCAATGAATTTGAAGAGGCGCTGTTTGGGTTCCTTCAACATTTTGTTCAACGGCAAGGAGACATGGTATCCGCTACCGGTACGAGTACCGGGCTCATCGCGCGATCCAAGGTTGGGGATTATGTGATGGAACTAGGTCCCGAGCATGCCGCTGCTGGGGCGCGTATTGTTATTGAAGCCAAGCAGGATGCCTCTTACACGATTGAAAAAGCGCGTAAGGAAATAGAAGAAGCGCGCAAAAATAGAGATGCCCAAATTGGGTTGTTTATCTTTTCAGCACAAAGTGCGCCGGGCAATATGGAACAGTTGGTGCGCTATGGCAGTGATGTGTTTTTGATTTGGGATCGTGATAACGAGGCCAGTGATATTTTGTTGCAAACTGGTTTGTCTCTGGCTAAAGCGCTGGCGGTGCGCGGTGCACCGGATAATGTTGACGCCTCAGCAGACTTTGAAGTTATTACCAAGGCGCTGTTGATGGTTGAAAAGCAGGTGTCGCGCCTTGGTGAGATAGAAAAAAGCACCAACACAATTTCTAGTAGTAGTGAAAAAATCAGGGAAACAGCAGATCGGATGCGCATTGAGCTGACCCGCCAGCTCGGGCGGTTGAATGAATCAATCGGAGCTGTCAAAAAGGTTATAAGATAATCCACTGAATTTTATTGCGAGGTTTGAAGGCCGATTATGATCAAATTTTCTTCAAAGTATTTAAGAGTAAAGTTTATTTTCGCAGGTCTCTTTGCAATTGGGCTTGTTACAGGGTGTGCGACTTTGACAACGGCAACTCTTGAGAACCGCCTTCAAGCTATTGGATTGTCGGCAGATACCGCCAGTTGCATGGCGACGGATCTTAATGAAAGCCTATCACAAGATGATGTGATAGATCTTACCCGTTACACTTTTAATATTGCGACTTCGAGTAGTACGCTTGGCGTTATTCGTGAATTGTTAAAAATCGATAACCCACGCGCTGTTAGTGCTGTCGGTAAGGCTGGTGTTTCTTGTGTTAGTTCTGGCTTGCCAAAAGGGTTGATTCCCGGATTGTCAAAATGATCTCATCAACCGTATGGGTGAGGCGCAAAAGATCTGAATCTGTCGAAAGCCGGTGATCGCCTGATTTTATCAAGGTCGTGATGATATCATCACTGGATATGATTGGTGTAACTTTAAGGGCATGTTTCCATGGGACATCAGTGTCTTGCATACCTTGTAAAATCCTGATTGGTCCGTTTACCGCGATTGATTTGTCGAGCACCAAATTGGTGCGCCCATCCTCAATCAGTGCATGAGTAATGATTTCAGGCTCATCGGAATAGTCGGATGGAGTTTCTACAAACCCTTCAGTGATAATTTTTTTGCGTTCTTCCTGATCCATGTTTTGCCACATCAGCGCCTCTGTGAAATCTGGTGCTGGAGCAATTAGGATCATTCCGGCTACAAGGTCTGGATACTTGAGGGCAATGAGCATGGCGATCCAGCCGCCCATTGAAGACCCCACAAGTATTTGCGGCCCATTGGTGAGTTGTGTGATGGCTGCAATGGTATCATCGACCCATTGTGAAATAGTGCCGTCTCGAAATTTTCCATCAGATTCACCGTGTCCTGAATAATCAAAGCGTAAAAAGGCTTGTTTTGTTTTCAATGTATGAGCATGAAGTTTTTCGGCCTTTGACCCAAGCATATCAGAACGAAAGCCTCCTAGCCAAACAAGGCCGGGACCTTGTCCGTCGATCTGGCGGCAGGCAATTTTTCCATTGGGTCCATTAATAAAGAATGGTGGGGTAGGGATATCTGGTTCGATACTATCTGTGGGCATCACTATCTCGTTTTCATAATAATTTGTAATTCTCGGATGCCATCATGACATCATACCCGTCAAGCCAGGAATTCAGGACTCTTCGCGTAAGCCTTTTTGCAAATTGACATTGCGCTTTGTATCGAGGTCGCACTGGATGCGGATATAACCGGGGTTCATGCCGATCCGGTCCGTGCCGGGTTCTCCCCATGCATAGACGAGTGTTGGGCCATTTACATCGCCTTCAAGGACGCCAATGAAAAATGTTTCACGTTGCATTCCGTATGACCACGTATTGCGCATTAAGAGGGTCATGTCTCGACCGTCCGGGTGCGTGAATGAAAAAGTACCACCCTGGTCATGAATTTTGATGTAGTGTTGAGTGTGATTGGCACGACCCGGTGTATCTTTGGGGACATCCACCATGCAGGCAAACCAACGTGCGCGTATCATTTTCCACCAGTGTGTATTTTCTTCTGAATTACCTGTTGTGTGGAGAATGCTGAAGGTGGTTTTTGAAATTTGAATCTGGCGATTGAAATTCTCTTTTTCTTTTCCTGACATGCAATTGCCATTCTCCATGATGCCATGATGAATGTAGGCGTCACGTCGTATCAGAAAATCACAGCCTTTAAGATGTGCTAAGTCTTTTACTCTGATTTTTGCCAATTCAGTGGGGTTCTTACTCAATAATTTAAGTTGTGCAGTGTTTTTAAGCAAATATACGGATGCTCGTACGGCGGTAGACTCCTCATCTGCAGAAAGTGAGTAAAACCAATGATATTGTTTATTTAAAGGATCATTTTTGTGGTATTCTTCAATGTATAAAACATTTTTACCTAGTTTGGGTTTTTCTATTTTTGTAACTTTGGTATGTACACGGATGTGATTTAAAGTAGATTTTCCTTGTGCACGTTCATCAAAGCTAACCTGTTCTTGGTTGTCATAATCGCCAGGCCAAATGTGCATCAGATATGCTAGTTCACGTTCGATTGGTGAAAATCCAGTTTCCTGTGCGTATGTTGCGCCATTTAACAATATAGTAACAACTGAAAGTGCAGCGAGCATCTTGAATATAGAATTCATTTGAGTTCTCCCATTATGATTGAAAATAGTGTATAGAATTTATGAGCGGCGGTAAATCATACTCGCACGCAAATAGGCATGGTGTTTCAATATGAAAACGATTGTAAACCGACGAACCGCTATTAAGGGCGCGGTTGCTTCTGTTGCGACATTACAAGCAGGAAAAATACAAGCCAAAAATCCGTCTCAAGATACCCTCTTCCCTCAGCAACATGTAAGGGAGCCCGCAAGAGAAAAAAAGCTTGATGTTATTATCATTGGTGCTGGTTTGTCAGGACTTAATGCCGCGCTTTTACTTGAGGAGATTGGCTACAAAGTACTTGTGCTTGAAGGTCGTGATCGGGTTGGTGGGCGAGTTTATACGCTCGATGATGTTCCGGGCTATCCTGAAAGCGGTGGCAACGAAATTGGTTCCACATATGGGCGTTTGTTGGGTGCAATGGATCGGTATGGGGTGGATTCGATGTCAATGCGGCCACGGACCGAAAATACTCAAGACCATACCATCCTAAATATACAAAATACTAATATCAATATTAAGGATTGGGAATCACATAAGGCTAATCCCTTTCCAGAACATTTTCGTAAAGTCTTGCCATGGCAATTTGAATTTAATGCACTTGTTGATCATAATCGTTTGCAACGAGTGGAAGATTTTCTCGACCCGGCGAATGCGAAGTTCGATATATCAGTTTATGATTTTTTGAGTCGTCAGGGTTTTGATCCTCGTTCTATTCAATTAGGTGCGGGTACTAATCTTGGTCATGGGAACTCTCCACATGAGATATCTGTTTTGATGTGGTTTAATATTTTGGCATTTGTTAATTCAAGTGTTGGTAACGGTTCTTCTAAATCTTCTTTAGCAGCATTTGGTGGAAACCAGCGCATTCCTGAGCATATGGCCCAAGCTCTTAAAGGAGATGTTCGCTTGAACGCAAAAGTGATTGGTATAAGGAATGAAAAAGAAAAAGTCACGGCAATGTTGGCGGATGGTGTAAAATTATCAGCACCGCGTATGATTGTAACAGCGCCGTTATCAGCATTAAGATTAATCAATCTTGATGTGCCTCTAAGTTTGCCTCAGTCTTTGGCCGTCAGTATGCTGGATTATACGAGAGTTACCCAGCTTCATTATCGTCCTTTGAAAAAGTTCTGGGAGTTGGATGGTCTTCCACCTTCAATGTGGACAGACGGTATGACTGCACGGTTGCTTGCATTGCGTAACAATCCTGATGCTCCTGATGAGATCACTAGTTTTGTCGTTTATGCTAATGACCGAGTGGCGCATCATCTAGATCGTCTAGGGCCTGCTGCTGCAAACTTTCATATACAAACGCGATTGGGTCATATTCGCCCCAGTACGAAGGGTGCGTTGGAGTTTATTAAGTTCTGGTCATGGCAACTCGACCCTTTCGCAGGAGGAGCTTATGCTGCTTGGCAACCGGGTCAAATTTCTACATTCGGCTCTGAAATAGGAAAGCCAGCAGGACGGGTCCACTTTGCAGGTGAGCATACATCTGCTGTTACCCGAGGTATGGAAGCGGCCATGGAATCAGGAGAAAGAGTGGCCTTCGAGGTGGCTGATCTTTTATAGAGGTGTTTGTATGAAAGAAGTTCCCCCGATTTCAGTGGCGTTCTTGCTTTTCCCCAATGTTACCCAGCTTGATCTAACCGGGCCAGCTCAAATTCTTTCACGATTGGGTAATGTAACCATTCATTTGGTTTGGAAAGATATGAATCCCGTTCCAACGGATGCGGGATTTTCTATTCTTCCAACAACAATTATGTCTGAACTTAAACAGTCAGATATTTTATGCGTACCCGGTGGGCTTGGCACGTTGGATGTTATGGAAGATCTTGAGGTTTTGGATTGGCTCCAGACTGCCGCAGCAAAGGCCGAGTGGATCACGAGTGTTTGTACGGGCTCCTTACTGCTTGGGGCTGCCGGGCTGTTAAAGGGATATAAAGCTGGCTGCCATTGGGCCTCCCTTGATCAATTGTCTTATTTCGGGGCGATTCCAACGAAAGAACGGGTTGTTTATGATGGCAATAGAGCTACTGGTGGCGGCGTAACTTCTGGTATTGATTTTGGCCTTTCATTGGCAGAGAAAATCCGTGGCAGAGATCATGCCGAGTTTATCCAGCTTAGTGTTGAATATAACCCTGCCCCTCCTTTTGATGCTGGGTCGCCAGAAAAAGCATCCCCTGAAATTCGGAATGCCTATTGGGATATGATCGAGGTCGCTGTTCCTGAGCGTGATAATAAAGTGCGTGAGATAGCGCGCCGCCTTGGCTTTAATCCGTGTAAGGAGTCTGGCAATGAGAGAGATTAGCGGTTTGATTGCACGACTCGTTATAACGTGGTTGTGACCATGACCAACCAGGAACAACCTCAAAAACCCACTATCTTGCAGGTGATCCCGCGCCTGGAAGCCGGTGGGGCTGAACAAACCACAGTGGAAATAAATGCAGCGCTTACATCTGCCGGGTGGAGATCACTGGTTGTTAGCAGTGGCGGGCGCTATGTGCGCGATATCGAGGTTGTGGGTGGCCAGCATATTATGATGTCTGTCGATACCAAAAACCCTGTTTCTATTGTGCGGCATGGATTGTCGCTGGCAACGATTGTGCGCGATCATCAAGTGTCTTTGTTGCATGTTCGATCAAGGGCACCTGCATGGAGCTCTTTGATAGCTGCACAGCGTACAAATGTACCGTGGGTGACGACCTACCATGGAGCTTATAAGGCTAAAACTGCTCTGAAGCGATGGTACAATTCATCTATGATTCGGGCTGACCGTGTGATTGCAAACTCAACTTTCACCAGAGATCGGGTCTTGGAGGGGTTTGGGGCGGCGTTCCCTGCACTTGATAGTAAAATGTGTGTCATTCCACGGGGTGCCGATCTGGCACGATTTAACCCTGAGCTGATTACGGGTGAACGCCGGCAAGGATTGTTATCGGATTGGGGCTTGAAACCTCTGGAGAATGGCCTCCAACCCTTCTTATTCCTCTTACCAGCCCGAATGAGTGAATGGAAAGGTCATGAGGTTGCAATAAAAGCGGTGAAAATGGTCATCGGCTCTGGTCACCAGACAGATTTAAGGTTAATTTTTTTGGGTGGGCACCGGAAAAACGCCGAAATAGCTGACTCTGGTGAAGATAGATCTATGACCGGAAGCTTGGAAGCTGGTTTGCAGGATATGGCTAACAACTGTGGGGTTGGTGAATTGGTACACTTCGCTGGATATTGTGAGGATATGCCTGCGGCTTTTTCGCTGGCTGATGCAGTGGTTGTGCCCTCAACCCGGCCTGAAGCATTCGGGCGCGTTGCTGTTGAAGCAGGTGCGATGGCGCGGCCCGTTATTGGCACTGATCATGGTGGTACACGTGAAACAATAATTGACGGCCAAACCGGCATGCTGGTTGCACCTGGTAATGCAGACGAACTTGCGCAAGCGATGGCCGGGATAATGACTATGACCCCACATGACCGAGAAAAATTGGGAAATCGTGCCCGTGACCACGTTTCTCGTCATTATGAGACACGGGTGATGTGCGACGCGACCCTTAATCTCTACAGTGAATTGCTTGGCAAGCTGGAAATGGTAACAGCATAATGTTCAAGAACCGCAAAGATAACATTCTGATAATCAAAACAGATACATTGGCCAGCTTCGTAACAGCGGAACCTCTTTTTCAAGCAATTCGAGAGGCGCATCCGGATTCAGTGATCAGCCTGTTAACAACAAAAGAACTAGAGCGCCTGGCACGCGCTGCACCTTATTTTGATCAAATCGCTCCCTTGCCGCAGATGACGGAGCGGATTTCGCGCCAGTCTTTGTTTGCTCAAATTAAACGCTCTAAATTTGGTCGGATATATGATCTTTCTTGTGATGATAATTCCCGCCGGATTCAGGCCGGGTTGGGGTTGATGAAACCCAAATGGTATTCAGTGGATCCACCGCGTAACCGTCTAATGAAACGCCAGGGTGGAATTGCTGTTCCGGATGCGGGCAAGTTCCTGGCGACACTGGGGATTGCCGAGCCTGAGCGCTGCCCGGATTTTTCCTGGGCCCTTGCATCGCGTAAAGACAGCGCAAATATGCAGCCA
Organism: uncultured Caulobacterales bacterium; assembly: GCA_964529135.1. Taxonomy (GTDB): domain Bacteria; phylum Pseudomonadota; class Alphaproteobacteria; order Caulobacterales; family Parvularculaceae; genus CALLPQ01. Next base: position 14,955 of record CAZGVP010000009.1, read on the forward strand.
TCATGGTATGGGTTAAACGGCGATTATGGATTATTATTGACCAATGGTGACCCCTCTCACCGGTGGTCGGCTGAGCAATATGCTGATCTTGCAAACTACATGGCTCGCGGCGGTGTTACGCCTGTGTTGATAGGCGATCACGATCTTCATGATTTTGGTGATGATGTCTCTGCCTTGGCGCCGGATCTGGTGGATCTGTCTGGTAAGTCAGATCATTTGCAATTGGCAGCTTTGGCGGCCAATGCCAGTTTTTTTATCAGCGACCACGCCGATGAAATGTATATGGCTCTGAGTATGGGTTGCCATGGTGTATTGATTTCCGGGGTTGATGATCCAGAAATTCATCGATCCGGCTGCCATGTGGTGCGTATTGATACGCATGGGTCAGCGAGTGATCTTGATGCGGGTCAAGTGTGGCAAACAGTGGTAAATATGGGGCTCACGCCCAAGGGTAGTGCAAATTTCGGAACCGGATGGGGGCAATCTGAGGAAACGCCCCCTTATTCTGGCGCAATTGATCAGGCTGCAGAGGCATAAATTCTACATCTATAACGATAATTTGAATGTAGATTACTTCTTTTTCCACAATGCCAACCACTTGGGGTCTGGTATTGCTAATCACAAAGACACATATCAATGTAGTTCATGTTTTGCGTGTAACGGGGCATGGTTTATTAACGCTCCAGAGGCATAGTTGTTTTGCGGGTTTTATATAGCTCGCCCTGATAAGAAAATCCTAGAATGAGGCACTAATGAGAGACCCGATTGCAACTTATGAGAATTATTTGACCCCGATGGTTATCGAGCAAACCAGCCGGGGCGAGAGGTCTTATGATATTTATTCGCGCCTTTTGAAGGAGCATATTATATTTATCGCTGGTCCGGTTAACGATGCGATGGCAACAAGTGTTGTTGCCCAACTTTTGTTTCTGGAGGCTGAGAATCCGAAAAAAGAGATTAATCTCTATATAAATTCACCAGGAGGGTCTGTTTCCTCCGGTCTCGCGATCTATGACACTATTCGCTACATTCGGCCCGCTGTTTCAACAATGGTGACGGGAATGGCAGCCTCTATGGGGTCCTTACTATTGACGGCGGGCGCAAAAGATATGCGTTTTTCCCTGCCTAACTCGCGAATTATGGTGCATCAGCCCTCTGGCGGATTTCAGGGACAAGCATCCGATATTGAGCGGCATGCCAAAGATATTGTTGAATTAAAACGCAGACTTAATGAAATTTATGTCCATCATACCGGCCAACCCTATGATGTGATTGAAAATACCCTAGATCGTGATCACTTTATGACACCTGAGGAAGCTGTAAATTTCGGTTTGATAGACAAGGTTTTAACTGAACGGGCGTCTCCTGCTGGAGATACTGAAAGTTCATAATGATTTAAACCTGCTACGGCAGTATATTTTCAGCCAATAAGGGAATTGACTGCCTGATTGACACGTCCGAAAAATGGTCGAATATGATGAGATGTGCGCGGTTTGGCATCTTTTCTGCAAAAACCCATTATGTTTGACTGAGGATTATCGGTTTGTCTCGTAGTGAATACGCTCTTATCGTTATTGGCGGGATGAGTATGAGAGTAATGTTTTGGGCGTCAGGTGCGCCAACAGGAGTTTGAATGTGAGCAAGGTTAGCGGAAAAAGCGGTAGTGGTGACAGTAAGAACACGCTGTATTGTTCTTTTTGTGGAAAAAGCCAGCACGAAGTTCGCAAACTGATCGCCGGTCCTACAGTGTTCATATGTGATGAATGCGTTGAATTGTGCATGGACATTATTCGTGAAGAATCGAAGTCCTCATTAGTTAAAGCTGGGGACGGTGTGCCGGCTCCACTGCAAATTAGCAAAGTGCTTGATGATTATGTGGTCGGCCAGGCTCACGCCAAGCGTGTATTGGCTGTGGCGGTTCACAATCATTTCAAACGGTTGAATCATACGAGCAAAAACAACGATGTTGAGCTGTCCAAATCTAATATTTTACTGCTTGGCCCTACAGGCTCTGGTAAAACATTGCTCGCACAGACTTTAGCACGCATCCTTGATGTGCCGTTCACTATGGCTGACGCCACCACATTGACCGAGGCTGGTTATGTGGGGGAAGACGTAGAAAACATCATCCTCAAGCTATTACAATCTGCAGACTATAATGTGGAACGCGCTCAACGTGGGATCGTTTATATTGATGAGGTCGACAAAATTAGTCGTAAATCTGACAATCCGTCTATTACACGCGACGTTTCAGGTGAAGGCGTACAGCAAGCCTTGTTGAAAATTATGGAGGGTACAGTTGCTTCAGTGCCGCCGCAGGGTGGTCGCAAGCATCCTCAACAGGAGTTTCTGCAGGTTGATACGACTAACATCTTGTTTATTGTTGGTGGTGCATTCGCAGGTCTTGAAAAAGTGATTGCGAACCGTGGTGAAGGTGCGTCAATCGGTTTCGGTGCTGAGGTCAAAAACCCTGATGATAGACGTGTTGGTGATATCTTGCGCGAGGTCGAGCCAGAAGATCTTTTGAAAATCGGCCTGATCCCGGAATTTGTTGGTCGGCTGCCGGTTATTGCGACGCTGGAAGATCTTGATGAAGATGCATTGGTGCAGATATTGACAACGCCTAAAAATGCGCTCGTCAAGCAATATCAGCGTCTATTTGAGATGGAAGATGTGAAGCTGACATTTACCGATGATGCTAAAGCTGCGATCGCCAGAAGAGCAATTGCACGTAAAACAGGGGCGCGTGGTTTGCGCTCGATCATGGAAGGTATCTTGTTGGATACTATGTTTGATTTACCGACCATGGACGGCGTTTCAGAGGTTGTGGTCAATGGTGAGGTGGTTGATGGTAACGCCAAACCACTTTGTATCTATGATGACCGTGCCAAGGAAAAAGTAGAAGCTGACGCTAGCGCTTAGCCTGCTTTTTTGATCAATAATCTACAGTATTAGTTTATAAAAAGCGGTTGAAACTGCTTTTTATACGCCCACATAGTTTTAACGGATCTGTGTAATAATAGCTTGTCGTGAGGCATGCCTTACACCTTGCCGCCCATCATAGAACAGGGCATCCTGCTCACTTCAATGATTGCGGCGCATGGTTTCCTGTAAGAGAGGTGCTGCTTTCCAGGCCTCGTCATAAAATGATCAGGGATGGGTTTCGTCCTGGTTGCCAAGGAGTAAAGAATGAGTGAGTCACCTGTTTACCCGGTATTGCCGTTGCGAGATATTGTGGTTTTCCCCAATATGATTGTTCCTCTCTTTGTAGGGAGAGAAAAATCGGTGCGCGCGCTGGAAAATGTGATTGAAAATGATCGAAAGATCTTGTTGGTTTCCCAAAAGGATGCGAGCGAAGATGATCCAGGCCCAGATAATATCTATAATATGGGTGTTGTGGCGACGATTATTCAGTTGCTAAAACTTCCCGATGGAACTGTAAAAGTTCTTGTTGAAGGGGAGTGGCGCGCTAAAGTTGATGAATATACTCGTACAGATGATTATTTCGAGGCTTCTGTTAGCCTGATCGAGCAAGATCATGGTGATGATGAGGAAGTCGCTGCGCTGATGCGTTCTGTTGGCAGTCAATTTGAGGCTTACGTCAAACTTAACAAGCGTGTGCCGCCGGAAGTTATTGTATCAATTAATCAGATTGAAGATCCGGCAAAGCTTGCCGATACAGTGGCATCTCATCTCAATATCAAACTTTCTGAAAAACAGGAATTGCTTGAAATTATCTCTGTCGCAAAACGGTTGGAGCGTGTCTACGCCCTAATGGAAGGCGAGATGAGCGTCCTTCAGGTGGAAAAGAAGATTCGCAATCGTGTTAAGCGTCAAATGGAGAAAACCCAGCGCGAATATTATCTGAATGAGCAAATGAAAGCGATTCAAAAGGAATTGGGTGAAACAGAAGACGGCAAAGACGAAATTAGCGAAATTGAAGAACGCATTAAAAAAGCGAAATTTTCAAAAGAAGCTAAAACCAAAGCGGAAGCTGAAGTCAAAAAGTTACGTCAAATGTCGCCGATGTCAGCGGAATCCACAGTTGTTCGCAACTATCTCGATTGGATGTTGTCAATTCCCTGGAACAATAAAGCTAAAATCAAACATGATATTGATAAATCACAAAGTGTTCTTGATGAAGATCATTACGGCTTGGAAAAAGTTAAAGAGCGCATTCTTGAATATCTTGCAGTTCAAAAGCGTACTAACAAGTTGAAAGGCCCAATTCTTTGTCTTGTTGGCCCACCAGGTGTTGGTAAAACCTCACTGGGTAAGTCTATTGCTAATGCAACAGGGCGTGATTTTGTGCGTGTGTCGCTTGGCGGAGTGCGCGATGAAGCAGAGATTCGTGGTCACAGACGTACCTATATTGGATCAATGCCAGGTAAGATCATCCAATCGATGAAGAAAGCTAAAACATCCAATCCGATGTTCCTGCTCGATGAAATTGATAAGATGGGCCAAGATTTTCGTGGTGATCCGGCCTCTGCGCTTTTGGAAGTGCTTGATCCGGAACAAAACGCAACTTTCGCGGATCATTATCTGGAGGTTGATTACGATCTGTCCGACGTGATGTTTGTAACGACAGCTAATAGTTTGAATATGCCGCAACCGCTTATGGATCGAATGGAAATTATTAGAATTCCAGGGTATACGGAAGATGAAAAAGTGGAGATTGCACGCCGTCACCTTATTCCAAAGCAACTTGAAAACCACGGATTGAAAGCCGGTGAGTGGTCAATTGATGATGATGGTCTGTTGCACCTTATTCGCCTTTATACCCGAGAGGCGGGAGTGCGTAATCTTGAGCGTGAACTGGCGCGTCTTGCACGTAAGGCCGTACGAGAAATTGAGAGTGGCAAGGCTGATAAGATCACAGTTACTGTTGATAACCTCAATGATTTCTCAGGCGTAGCGAAATTTCGCTACGGTGAAGTTGAGGGCGAGGACAAGGTTGGTGTGGTCACTGGTCTTGCGTGGACCTCAGTTGGTGGTGATATCCTCACAATTGAAGCTGTAAAAATGCCTGGTAAAGGACGCATGACCCCCACCGGAAATCTTAAGGATGTGATGAAAGAATCTGTATCGGCAGCTTCATCTTATGTGCGTTCTCGGGCAGTAGATTTTGGTATTGAGCCGCCATTGTTCGAGAAAACTGATATTCATGTTCATGTGCCCGAAGGGGCTACCCCAAAAGATGGCCCATCGGCTGGGGTTGCTATGGCCACAGCAATCGTCTCTGTGCTCTCAGGTATCAAGATCCATAAAGATATTGCCATGACCGGCGAAATCTCTCTACGGGGCCGTGTGCTTGCTATTGGTGGGCTTAAGGAAAAACTACTGGCGGCTCTTCGGGCTGGCGTTAAAAAAGTGCTTATTCCAGAAGAAAACGAGAAAGATCTCGCTGATATCCCGGATAATGTAAAAGAAGCGTTGGAAATTGTACCAGTTGCAACGGTAGATGAGGTCTTGCGTCACGCACTGGTCGAACCGCTGAAACCAATTGAGTGGATTGAACCAGTTGTAGCGGCATCAGATAATTCTGAGAGTGGATCTGTCGTAAAGCACTAAAATTCAATTGAATGAGTGCGCTTTGGCCACGTGGTCAAAGGTTCATAGAGTGATTATACAAAAGGCGTGGGACCAAATGGTTTCTGCGCCTTTTTCACAGGAAATTCTAATGGGTGATATGACTGTAAAAACCGTTGCCAAGAACTGCCAGGAGATGGGTGAAGTGCGCTATGAGATTGACCGTCTTGATAAATTGTTGGTGAAACTAATGGCGGAGCGACAGGGGTATATTGAAGCTGCTGGGCGGATAAAGTCCGAGAAATCTAGTGTCCGACTTGAGTGGCGGATAGAGGATGTTGTGGCCAAAGTTTTGTCAGAGGCAGAGATACAAGGTTTGTCAAAACGAATCGCTGAACCTGTCTGGCGTCAGATTATCGAATGTTGCATCGCACACGAGCATGATTGCTGGGATCAGCAACATTCTTCTGAAATTGAAAAAATTGTTTAAAAACATAATCTTATATGGATGTTTCTGCGATTTTTGTTTTTTCTTTCCTGAAGGCTTTGAAGCTGTGTGCTCGCCACTGCATAATTGATGGCAGAAGCGTGGGCGCATGGCGTCCACGCTAGGGAAAACAATAACCCCAAGGTGATACCATGAACAAAAATGAATTTATCGACCGTGTTGCTGACTTTGCTGACATGAATAAAGCCGAGGCTGGCCGCGCGGTGGACGCAGTCTTTGATGCGATCACAGAAGCTTTAAAAAAAGGCGATGACGTGCGCCTTGTTGGGTTTGGTACTTTTTCAGCAGCCAAGAGGGCTGCACGTGAAGGTCGCAACCCCCGGACAGGCGAGACTATACAAATCAAAGCCAGCATTCAGCCGAAATTCTCTGCTGGTAAAGGCCTAAAAGACGCGTTGAATTAATCGGTCAATTTTCGAAGTGTAGGCTGAATATAAGGGTTTGCACTTCGACACTTAACCCATTCGCTCATTTATCTAAATTGTGCGCCGACAGCTTCTTTGATTGTTGCAAACCCATCAGCATTCAAAAAGCTTGGTAATTCTTTTACAATCCGATGTGCAAGCCCTGGCCCTTGATAGATGAGCGCTGTGTATAGTTGAACAAGGCTGGCACCTGCCAAAATCTTTCTGTATGCGTCTCGCGGCGAGGAAATGCCTCCTACCCCGATTAACGGTACAGTATTGTTCAGGCTTTGATAAAATTCCCCAAGCACTTTGGTCGACATTTCGAACAATGGAACACCCGACAACCCTCCATTTTCATTTGCGTAAGGTGACCGTAGTTCGTCAGCGCGCGTGATTGTTGTGTTTGAGATGATGAGTCCGTCAATGCCCATGGCTCGAGATGTGTCGGTAATATCTGTTTTGTCGGTATCGGTAAGATCTGGAGCAATTTTAAGAAATACAGGAGCTGACTTTTCGCTCATGTCGCGTGCTTCTAAAACCTTGGCAAGCAACTCCATCAAGGCACCACGATCTTGCAGCGCCCTTAACCCGGGAGTGTTGGGTGAGGAAATGTTGACGGTAAAGAAATCGACCAGGCCAGACAGTTTTTTCAAGCTTGTCACATAATCTAATGTGCGATCAGGTGAATTTTTGTTGGCGCCAAGATTAATACCCACAATGCCTAACGGGCCAGGCGATTGCTTCTGATTGGCGCGAACCTTAAGGCGTGCTGTAATCGCATCGAGCCCGTCATTATTAAAACCATACCGGTTTATGACTGCCATATCTTCGCGTAACCTGAAAACGCGGGGCTTTTCGTTTCCTGCTTGCGGTTGCGGGGTAACGGCACCCACTTCAACAAAACCGAACCCAAAACGCAACATCGCATCTGGAACGCGTGCGTTCTTATCGAAGCCTGCTGCAAGACCAACGGGATTGGGGAAATCAATGCCTCCAAGCTGAATGCGCAGGCGCTCATTTGTTGAGCTTTTGAGGTCGGGAACAAATCCTCGTGCCAGCATGTTGATCGTTAGTTCATGTGCGCGCTCTGCGGAAACCAGCGCCATAGCTTTTGAACCGAGATTGGCAAGAGCGAGTGACAAGCGCATCAGAATTTCAATTCGGATTGAGCAATGGCACCCGTGTTGGTAAAAGGACCATCGTCATTGTTTTTAGTAAGCCTGTAAACTGCCTTGATAGAACTTACAGGGGCTGTGCCATATAGGTGAGGGAAGAGTGTGTTATTGCGTTTTTTGGCAGATTCCCAGCGTATATCGCCCACTAGATTCATTATATCAATTTCAATGGCCAATACTTCCTTGTACTCTGTATAGTGAAGGTTAGCAGTTTCCATGTATTGAGATTGTGTAGATAAATGCATAAACCCATCGCTCTCATCAAGGGCATTGAAAGGAATTTCTCCTTTGGAAATAGCCTCATTCCATATTTCTGGTGGAATGAGTTTATAAACAATATCAGTTGTGGGTGACATGAGTGTTATTCACGGGATGGCTTGCGTAACATGTTGATAGGCTGGTCCTATCATGGTGGCAAGTATGTGTGAACAATACATGTCAGGTATTTCTCGATGAGAGATGATGGTATGAGTCATCGAAGTTTCTTCAGGTATGGCATCAATGATACCTGCCCCTTAAGGAGAAGCGCTTATTCTTGTGCTTTGATATAAGTAGTTTCGGCTTTGGGACCTTGCTTAATGGCGGTATCAAATAAATAGGCGCGCCGACGAACTTCTTCTTCATGAACGCCTATAATGATTGGGCTAGTTAAAGCTACAGCTAAGGCTGCAAGTCCTTCTTTGCGCCATTCAGGAATTTCCGCTGCGAGAATCCGAAGTGATACTTCATAGGCGATTGCAATATTGTCTGGCATGATGGAACGTGCTTGTTTTAACTGTTCAAAGCCTATTTCAAGATTCGCGCCATAAAGACGACCACCACCGGCACGTTTTACTTCAAGATGCCATGCGCCCGATGTTGAAAGCGCCCAAGCGTTATCAGGATCTAAAGCGAGGGCTCTATCAATAGATTTGCGAGAGCGTTTTGCGAGGCCTTTCATGAAGGCTCGGACAGGAGAGATACGTCCTGCACGAATAGCATCACTGGTGGCGGATTGAACATGAGCCTCGACATAATTTTCATCGAATTCTAATGCTTGTT
>CAZGVP010000010.1:0-23109 GCA_964529135.1 uncultured Caulobacterales bacterium
CCCGCAAGCCAAAGCTGAGCTCTATTGGTATGCGGGTGAGACAGAAAAAGCCTTAACCGCTGCGAAAGCAGACCTTGTGGCTGATCCAAAAAATTACTGGGCGATACGCATGTTTGGAAACATCCAGCTGCAAGCCGGAAATATCGCCGAGGCCCGCAAGCTGTTTGAGCAGGCATTTGAACTGACAGGCGGCGTTTTTGAAATTCGCAATGACTTGCCGCTCTATTGGTTGCGCAAAGAAGAAGGTGATATAGCCGGGGCAGAATCGCTTTTACCGAAGATCCGCCAAGGGCTAACAGATATGAAAAAGGCAGGTTGGGTCGACGGTCTCCATCGCAGGGATCAGGCGGGAGCCTTGATGGCGCTAGGCGATACCGAAGCCGCACTGTCGCGGCTACAAGCAGCCGCAAATCAAGGCGCACGCGTGCCGCGCGAATTTATCGAAACATCAATTCTGGGCTGGGAGTCTGTTTTTGATGACCCCAGATGGTTGGAGATTACAGCCAAATCTGAAGAGATCGATGAACGCTTTGTGGCATTGCTTTTTACCCGCGCTTGCACGCCGCCTGATGAGGCATACTGGCAACCCAGTGCTGAGACGTGTGCGTCGGCCAAGGCGAAACATGGCCTGACATATTCCGTTGATGCAAAGTAAAAGCTAAGGTCCGCTTTGAGGATCTAGCTGCCGTTCTTCTCAACCCCGCAATCGCCAGATTCAACGGCACGGTCTTGTTTGTCCAATGCTGTATAAGCCTCTAACGGTCTATCGGTGGCGATTACATCGACGCCTCGGATTGATAAATCTGTATACGTTATACTATCATTACCGCGGGCGATGTCCCTGTCGATGGAGTTTCGCCCGCCTAAAGTGCCGAAGATAACTTCGATATCGCGATTATTGAGGAGGGAGAAGAGCCGTGGCTGTGGGTCTTGGGTGCCGGTAAAAGCGAGCAATTTGTTAGCGGGGATGCCAGCGGCAATGGCGGCGTTGAGTTCTGACTGGGAGTCGACGGAAACAGAGATCATTGCATCTGGGGCAAGGCGGTGAAGTTTGCGCGCCTGTGCCATGGAATAGGCGATATAGATCACGCTGTTTTGAGCATCGAGTTTTTCAACGAGGTCGATTACATCTTCAAACCGGGTAGAGCGTTTAAAATCGATCTGAACGATGGCGCGATCGCGTGACCACCGCAAAAATTCTTCCAGGGTGGGCGGAGTAAATCTGGTAGCTTTGCCATCGCGGTCTTCCAGACGAAGATTTTTAATCCCATCCCAGTTAAGGTCTTTAGCCCTGCCTTCACCGGTGGTGGTGCGCTCCAGCGTGTCGTCATGCATCAGGAATAAAACCCCATCGCGTGATGTGGCGACGTCAATTTCGTGCATGGCAGGGATTTTGGTGGCAATGAATTTCGCCGTCTCAAGGCTGTTTTCCGGATAATCATCATAAGACCCGGCCCGATGGGCAGAAATCAGTGTTTTGCCTTCTGCTTCCAGACATTCAAAAAAATTGTTGAGATCGCCATCAGGGTTAACCTGCCAGCCGCTGGCGGTGCTGGTTCTGGCGGTTTGGCTTGTGTGCGTTGTATTTTGTTGAGACCCTGTGTCACCGCATCCAGCAATCATTAATATCAACAAATTTGCACTCAGTATACTGAATTTCATGATTTACCCTTTTAACGTATTTTGCTGCGCTTTATGATCGTATGTAATTGCCGAGAATCGGCTTCTGATAATAACCTAACAATTGGTTTTGTGTCTTTCACCTTTGTTGCATGGCTGCCATAGCGTGGTGTACTAGGATGCGTAAAGGAGAACTTTATCATGCGCATGACCATTGATATTGATTGCACACCAGAAGAGGCAAGGCGCCTTTTCGGAATGCCTGATGTAAGCCCGATTAATGATATCATTGTGGCGGAGATGAAAAAGCAGGCGAAAGAGAAAATTGAAAGCCTCGCCGATCCTGAACAGCTGGTGAATCAGTTTGTGAACATGGGGGGAAAGGGATTTGAACAGTTTCAACAGATGATGATGTCGGCAATGGCCGGTAGTGCTGGAGCTAAAACTGGTTCTGGTACTAAGACTGACGATAAGACCTAGTTTTTTGAGCGGTCATACTGATACAATCTATGCGCGTGCGTCGGCGCCGGGTCGTGCTGGCGTGGCTGTGTTCCGGGTTTCGGGACCAGCGGTGTTGAATATTGTTGATGTCCTTGTTTCAAGGACACTCAAGCCGCGTCATGCTCAGTTTATTAGTGTCCGAGCCAACGATGGACATGTCATCGACCAAGGGCTGGCTATCTTGTTTCCTGCCCCGGCGAGCTTCACCGGTGAGCATGTTTTAGAGCTTCATTTGCATGGTAGCAGAGCGGTGGAGATTGACCTGTATGAAATCCTCACTCAATTAGGCTCAAGGCAGGCAGAAGCGGGTGAATTTACCCTTCGTGCAATGAAAAATGGCAAGATGAACTTGCCTCAGGTAGAAGCATTAGCAGATCTTATCGATTCCGAAACGACCCTACAGAGAATGCAGGCTTTGGGTCAACTGGACGGAGCTATTGGAGCGCGTGTTGATGAGTGGCGTACGTTGCTGCTGCAAATTTTGACTCCGCTTGCTGCAGATATAGATTTTCCTGATGAAGAGGGCGTTCCAGCGGCGATCTCAGCCAATGCGTTGCCGGTAATCGATGCGTTGGATACCGAGCTGTCAAATGCGATGATGGGCTTTGGTCTGGCTCGGCGGGTTCGTGAAGGGGCGAGCATTGTTTTGATGGGCGCGCCCAATGCAGGTAAGTCCAGCCTGCTAAATTGTCTTGCTGGAAATGATGTTGCTATTGTCTCTGAACGGCCCGGCACTACCCGCGATGTAGTGGAAGTTAGACTAGACCTTGAGGGCATGTTGGCAACATTTGCAGACACGGCAGGGTTGCGCGATGAGACTGATGATGAAATTGAAGCTGAAGGGATGCGCCGTACCCGGATGAAAGCAGATCAGGCTGATGTGCGAATTTTGGTGCTGGATGTTTCACGTGAAACAATTGCTCCACGTGAAACATTTTCGGCCCTACGCAAGGGCGATATAATTGTTTGGAACAAATCTGATCTGGTTGCTAGTGATGATGCCGGTAGGGCCGATGTTGATATTACGGATGATTTTAGTCATTGCAAAATTTCAGCAAAGACGGGCGAGGGTGTTCAGGGCCTACTGGCCTTATTATCGGAGAAGCTATCTGAGGGTAGCCATACCGATGAAATCAGTTTTCTTACCCGGCAAAGACATGTTGATGCGGTTATAGAAGCAAGGGATGCCCTCGCCAGAGCCAGAGAAAATGTTATGGCCTACCCTGAGTTGGCATCGGAAGATATACGTCTTGCTAATCGGTCTTTTAATCGGTTGGTAGGTGCCATTGATGTGGAAGACATTCTGGGAGAGATTTTCTCCAGTTTTTGTATTGGTAAGTGAGCCCGATTGAGTTGGTCTGAATTGTTTCACGTGAAACATCCAACTTGTGATCTTCTAGACCTACCAATGATCAGTTTAAGTGCTTATAGGAAGCGCCATGGAATTTTATGATGTCATTGTTATCGGTGGTGGCCATGCAGGCTGTGAGGCGGCTGCGGCCTCTGCTCGTGCGGGTGTACGCACGTTATTGGCTACCCATCGCAAAGATACGATTGGTGAAATGTCCTGTAACCCGGCGATTGGCGGGCTTGGCAAAGGTCACCTGGTGCGCGAGATCGATGCTCTTGATGGTCTGATGGCCAGGGTGATTGACCAGGCGGGTATTCAATACAGGATGCTCAATCGTTCTAAAGGGCCAGCTGTTCGTGGCCCTCGGGCACAAGCTGATAGGGCGCTTTATCGAAAAGCTATGCAAGCCGCGATTGCCGAAACCGAAAACCTCAAGGTAATGGAAATCGGCGTTGATGATCTGATTGTTGAAGATGGGCGCGTTAAAGGGATTATCGGTGAAGGCGACATGCAGATATGGTCGTCTGCCGTGGTTTTGACCAGCGGAACATTTTTGAAGGGTGTGGTTTACATGGGTGATACCCGCACGCCTGCGGGCCGAGCTCGAGGTGCCCATGATTGGGAGAAACCTGCGGTTGGGCTTTCATCAAGGCTCTATGATAGCGGTTTTGATATGGGCCGCCTGAAAACAGGCACACCTGCCCGGCTTGATGGCCGATCAATTGCTTGGGAGCGATTGGAAATGCAGCCGGCTGATGATGTGCCAATACCTTTTTCTTTTATGACTGATACAGTCAAGGTCCCTCAAATACCGTGCGGTATTACCCATACGAACCCAGAGACTCATAAAATAATAGAAGGAAATCTTACCAAGTCCGCTGTCTATAGTGGTTCGATTTCCGGGCAGGGGCCACGCTATTGTCCCTCAATTGAAGATAAGGTGGTGCGTTTTACAGAACGCGATAATCACCAGATATTCCTCGAACCGGAAGGCCTTGATGATTATACGGTATACCCTAACGGTATTTCTACCTCATTGCCTGCGGATGTACAGGATGCTTTCCTTAAAACTATTATTGGGTTGGAAAATGTAAAAGTCCTGCGTCATGGCTATGCTATTGAATATGATTATGTGGATCCCAGGGAGTTATCGGTTAGCTTGGAAACCCGCCGATTACCGGGTCTTTTTCTTGCTGGGCAAATCAATGGAACGACAGGATATGAAGAGGCGGGCGCTCAAGGCTTAATTGCGGGTGTTAACGCAGCAAGGCTTGCTCAAGGGCGAGTTGACCCATTTGTGCTTGATCGATCGCAGGCCTACATTGGTGTTTTGATCGATGATCTTACATCTAGCGGCGTGACCGAACCATATCGGATGTTTACCTCACGTGCTGAGTATCGTCTGACTCTGCGGGCTGATAATGCAGATCAAAGGCTTACCGCCCTTGGAATTGATGCTGGAATTGTTGGATCAGAAAGGGTGCAAATGTTTCACGTGAAACAATCAGCATTAGACACTGCGCGCCAATGGGCATTAAATACGAAGATGACACCGAACGAAGCTGCAAGGCATGGTTTGAAGGTAAATCAGGATGGTCGACGCCGCTCGGTAACAGATTTGTTGTCCTTGCCGAATGTGTCGATGGATGACCTTGAGGTTATTTATCCTGAACTCACCCAATGGCCTGTTGATATAAGAGAGCAACTTGCGATTGAAGCGCTCTATTCTGGCTATATCCAGCGACAGGAGGCAGATATTGTTGCTTTCCGCAAGGAAGAAGCCTTAGCAATACCGACTGGTTTTGATTATCATGGCGTAAAAGGCCTTTCCAATGAAGTGCGAGAAAAGCTGATCAGGGTATGCCCGCAAACTCTGGGACAAGCGGCACGTATAGAGGGTGTTACTCCGGCAGCCTTAGCGCTTTTATTGTCCTTTTTGAAAAAAGGTATTCCAGCAGGTAAACGAGCTTAAGCTGGTTTTGATATGATTGGTTCCATTTATTGTTTCACGTGAAACAATAAATTCAATTCAAAGCTTATCAGTGATAAACTCTCTGGCCTATGCCTACCAGGCCCAACAACAAGAATGTTCCACGTGAAACAATGACCCCTCAAGAGCTTTCAACGACTCTAAATCTATCACCAATTGTGATGGAACGCCTTCATATCTATGACGGTTATTTTCAGGAGCAAGCGGCAATGTATAATCTTGTGGCTCGCTCGACCCTTGCCGATCGTTGGGAGCGACATTTTCTTGATAGTGCACAGCTTTATGGACTTCTACCTGAGGGGTGCAAGACCTTAATAGATCTGGGATCAGGGGCCGGCTTTCCTGGTCTGGTTCTGGCAGCTATGGGTGTTGAATCGGGGTTATCGGTAAAATTAATAGAGAGCACTGGCAAGAAGGCTACTTTCTTGCGGGAGGCTGCGGGGGCTATGAAGCTGCATAATGTTGAGGTTTGCCAGGTGCGTATAGAATCCTTGACCTTGAAAACCAAGCCTGATGCAATCACTGCTCGGGCCCTTGCGCCGCTTGACAAGCTGTGTGCCATGACCAAACCATTGATAGGGCCATCGAGTGTATGTTTGTTTCTGAAGGGCGCACGTGCATCCGAAGAATTGACCAAAGCAAAGGAACACTGGCATATGTCTGTGAAAGAGCATTCCAGTATGACTAGCAATGAAGCGGTTATTCTTGAGATAGCAGACCTCGTGCCCGCCAATTTTTAATCCAGATCCTATTGAGACTCGCAATACGAATGACAAAAAAAACCCGTACCTTTGCCATTGCCAATCAAAAAGGTGGCGTTGGTAAAACGACAACTGCAATTAACCTTGCAACTGCATTGGTGGCAGTTGGTGAAGAGGTTTTGCTGATTGATCTGGACCCGCAAGGTAATGCCTCTACAGGTCTTGGGGTTACGGCAGCCCAACGTGAGTTAACAACATATGATGTACTAACCGGTGGTTATCGGCTAGAGGCAGCAGTTGTTGAAACAGATATTCCGGCGCTTACCCTAGCGCCGGCTGGGGTTGACCTTGCTGGTGCTGAGATTGAGCTTGTAGATATAGAGCGTCGACATCATCGTCTTGAAGATGCCCTTGAAGAATATTTTCGATCTGTGCCAAGCACTACTTATGTGATTATTGATTGCCCGCCATCCCTTAGCTTGTTGACAATTAATGCATTGGTTGCAGCTGACGGTGTATTAATTCCATTGCAATGTGAGTTCTTTGCTTTGGAGGGCTTGTCGCAAATAATAAGAACTATTGATACTGTTCGTACAAGGATTAATAGCAATGTTGAGTTATATGGAATTGTCTTAACCATGTACGATAAGCGCAATAACCTCTCCAGTCAGGTTGAAGCTGATGTGCGTGGACATATGCCCGATAAGGTATTCAATACAGTTATTCCACGCAATGTGCGCATATCAGAAGCGCCAAGCCATGGAAAGCCAGCCTTGCTTTATGACCTGAAATGCCCTGGCTCTCAGGCATATTTGAGGCTAGCCAGCGAAATTATTCAAAGAGAACGCAAACGCAACGCGGCGGCATGAGGATTATATGAGTAACGAAACAATATCGCCTAAATCAGCGATGCCAGATTTGAAAGCAAAGAGCGTTGCAAAAAAACCGCGTGGTTTGGGCCGCGGTCTTGATGCTCTTTTAGGAGACCGTCCTTCTAAGGTTGAGGCAATGGAGCCGTCGCCGCCAGCTTCTACTTCAGCTTCTAATAAGCAGCCAGCTGCGGCGCCTGCATGTGAGGTTCCAATTGAATTTTTGAAACCTAATTCTGATCAACCCAGAAAAGCATTTAGCGATGAAGCCATTGCCGAACTGGCAATTTCAATAAAAACCCGCGGCGTGTTGCAACCTATTTTGGTAAGGCCAATTCCTGGTGGCTTAAAACGAGATGGCGCGCGTTATGAAATTGTAGCGGGCGAACGCCGTTGGCGAGCAAGCCAAAAGGCTGAACTGCATTCTATTCCGGTGATTATTCGTGATTTAACGGACCAGCAAACCGCAGAAATAGCCTTGATAGAAAATGTGCAACGCGTAGACCTTAGCCCGATGGAAGAGGCTGAAGCTTATCATTTTCTCTCTAAAAATCATGGACGTAATCAAGAAGACATTGCTAAAGCGGTTTGCAAAAGTCGTAGTCATGTTGCCAACATGATGC
Source organism: uncultured Caulobacterales bacterium (assembly GCA_964529135.1). Taxonomy (GTDB): domain Bacteria; phylum Pseudomonadota; class Alphaproteobacteria; order Caulobacterales; family Parvularculaceae; genus CALLPQ01. Next base: position 7,656 of record CAZGVP010000010.1, read on the forward strand.
GATTGACGAGCCTTCCCAAGCCTGCGAGGGATGCTCTTGTTGAGGGTGTGATCAGTATGGGTCATGCTAGGGCGCTACTTGGTAGTAAAAATGTCTCACAGCATTTATCAGAAACGTTGAGCAAGAAACTTTCAGTGCGCCAGCTTGAAGGATTGATCCGCCAGGAAACGTTAAATACCAAAAATAACAATAGTGCGCTTGCGGGTACTACTGTTAAAAATACGCCGTCTAAAGATGCTGATACACGATCACTGGAACGCGACCTTGCGTCTGCACTTGGTTTGGAAGTGGCGGTAAACCATAAACGCGGTGGAACAGGGAATGTTACCATTCAATATCTTGATCTGGACCAACTGGATGAGGTTTGCCGGCGGTTACTTGGTTCACCAGTATGACTTTTCGGCCTGTAACCCCAGGTGACTATCAGTCTATAAGTATACTTCTAACAGAAGCATTTGAAAGACCTGTGGAACAAAAACTGGTTCAACAGTTACGCATTGATGGCGACCTTGTTTTTGAAATGGTGTATACAGATAAAAAGGAAAATCTGATTGGCTATATTGCATTTTCACAAATGCAAAACCCTGCGAAAACTGTTGGCTTGGCACCAATGGCTGTTGCTAAATCTGCGCAGCAATCAGGGATCGGTACTGAACTTGGTAATGTAGCATTGATACAGGTTCGTGACTTGTTGAAACCCGAGGCTATTTTTGTTTTGGGAGACCCTGCCTATTATACACGATTTGGTTTTAGTATTGAAAATGCGGCGCGATTTGAAACGGTGTATCCTAAAGATTATTTTATGGTTCTGGGGTTAGGGAATAATAATCTTGAAAACCTGCCAACGAATGTGCGCTACGCTAAAGCTTTTGAGGCCCTATGAGAGTTGGTGTGAGCTTACAAAAAGTATGCAATTGTTCTCCAGTTACCGGGTAACCATGCGAGTTAACCTGAGAGCTGTTCTCTCGACTATTTCGCGTTGCGGTGCTCCGGTAGTCTTAGCGTCTAATTCTGCTTCAGTGAGGAAGCGACGGGCTGTGCGTAATTTCTGTGTGGTCCATAAATTAAGGCGTCCGCGAAACGCATTTTGCTCACCAAAAAAAACTGGTGGTCGCAATTTTTTCATTGCATCATCCGGATTTGCCCCTTGGTCCATATAAGAGCGTGCTTGTTGTAATCTGGAAAATGTGCGCTGTAGGGATCGCAATATGCCAATTGGGTTTGTTCCCGTAAGGCTTGCACGGTGTAGTGATTTTGTCATTGGCCCGGCGAGACCATCGGCACATTGAGCACTAATATCGTCCATGGCGTCACCCGCGCTATCAACGAGGCATATTCTGGCATCTTCAAGAGTGATAACTTCACCCGAATTTGCCCTGCCATCGCTTTTATAGAGCAAAAGTTTTTCAATTTCTGATCGTGTGATCCCGCGATCATCGCCAAGGATGTTGGTCACCAAAGCAAGGGCATCATTATCGAAGCGTACCCCATGGTCTTTTCCCATGGCTCCGGCCAATGCGCGTACAGCTTGCGGGGTGTCTTCATAACAAGGAAGACTTGCAGCATGTTTAGATTTCTCAAAACCTTTTCTCAAAGTTGATCTGGGTGAAAGATCGCCTTCTTCGATGATAACGATACCGTTTGGCTTAAGGTGGTTTTTGTCTAAAGCCTCCAAAAACCCCTTCACTGCTGGGTTGGCTGCTTCCCCATGGCTCCTTATACGAATAACTCTTTCACCGCCCATGAATGAAAGTGCGGTGATTTCATCCGATAGCCGTCCCGGTTCTACTTTTAAGTCACTATCTGATAGTTCCATAAAATTAAATGGGTCAGAAAGATCACTGACGACATGTTGGGCAAGAATGGTAGATCGTTCGCGCACCAGCCCCTGGTCAGGTCCATACACTAAAATAGCCGCCAAACTCTCATCGCGTTTATTCAGCGCAGCTTCAATGGATTTTCCTTTTAGGGCGACCATACTAAGTCCCTAGCGACTAGGAATAAGGTCAGGATCAAAATCAGGATCGAAGGGGCTATCTTGTTCTGGTGTTTCAAATTTATCAACATCTTCTGCAGGTTTTAGTCCTTGTGCGCGCGCTCTTGCAATGCGCTTTTCTAAATCATCAGCCTGCAAAAGAATATCACGTTCAATTTCTTCAGCTAAACGTGTGGATGCTTTTTCAACCGCTTCGCGTTCTGCGAACAAGGAGGAGTATTGTGAAATAACCTGATTAAACGATGCAATTGCTAATGGGGTGCCGCCAATTACAGCACCCGTTTCGCGGTGAATTAATCTGTATCGACTAATAAGTTGGTAGTTAAATCTTGTGACGGATGCATCAATTTGCACCGCTAGTTGACGCGCTCGAGGGGTGACTTCTACCACCAGGTCATATTCTTCTGAGATTGCGGATCCGACCAAAAGCCTGTTTTCCAGTGCGCGCCGTAAAATAGGTTGAACAGCAAGATTGCCTTCTCCTGCGTCTCGTGTGGATATAATGCTGGCAATCTTGATCTGGCGAAGCAGGGCATGGTTACTTTTGCCCTCCGGAGTTGCGTAAATCGGTTGAAATCCGCATGCGGAAAGAAGGGGACAAAGAGCCAGAACAAGAAGGACAAGTATTTTTTTCATATCAATTCGCCACAATATTTACGATGCGCCCCGGCACCACAACGACCTTGCGCACGGTCTTGCCTTCAATATGGCGCTGAACCCCTCCATCGGACAAGGCCATTTTTTCAATTGTTTCCTTATCGGCGTCTTTATCGACCAAAAGTTCACCGCGCTTCTTGCCATTAACCTGGAGCGGTAGTGTCACACTGTCGCTTGTGAGCAGGGATTTATCGGCTTTAGGCCATGGTGCCTCATAGACGAGGCCTTCCCCGCCAAGGGTTAGCCAGCATTCTTCTGCCAGATGAGGGATGAAGGGTGAAATTAGCCTGGAAAGGGCTGAAAGGGCTTCGGCGCGGGTAAATGGATCAACCTCACCTGCCTTACGTATCACATTCAGGAATTCATATATCCGGGCGACAGCCTTGTTAAATCGGAAGGCTTCAATGTCATCGGTAATCCCGGCGATGGTGCTATGAGTTGCCCGGCGCAAATTGACATTCGCGTCACCAAGGGCGCTTGGTGCTGTGGCAAGATCTTGTGTTTTGAGAATATCCTTATGGGGTACCACACTGTCCCAGATACGTCCGATCAGCCGCCACGCCCCCTCAATCCCGCCGCTGGTCCACTCAACATCGCGCTCTGGTGGTGAGTCTGAAAGCATAAACCAGCGGGCTGCATCCGCTCCAAAGTCTGCCGCAATGACTTCCGGGGAGACAACGTTCTTTTTGGATTTGGACATTTTCTCAATAGGGCCAATTGCAACCTCAGCACCGGTTTTTATGAGGCGTGCCTTTCCAGATTCCACCACGACCTCATCAGGCGTGCACCATTGATTATTTTGATCTTTATACGTTGCATGTGTTACCATACCCTGGGTGAACAGGTTCGCAAAAGGTTCGTCTACATTTAAATGTCCCACAGCTTTCATACAGCGTGTGTAATAACGTGCATAAAGAAGATGCAAGATAGCATGCTCAATGCCACCTATATATTGGTCCACCGGTAACCATTGATCAATAATGTCTGTGTCCGTAGGGTTTTTTGGATCAGGGGCTGCGAAACGGGAAAAATACCAGGAGCTATCGATAAATGTATCAAACGTATCCGTTTCTCGTTGCGCGACACCGCCGCAAGATGGACATGAGGTTTTTTTCCACTCATCGGCGCGGTCAAGCGGGTTGCCGGGAGTTTTGAAATCTTGTGCGTCAACATCTGGCAACTCGATTGGCAGATGATTTTGGTCCACGGGAACAACGCCGCATTTTTCACAATGTATTGCCGGTATCGGACAGCCCCAATAGCGTTGGCGTGAAATGCCCCAATCGCGCAAGCGGTAATTAGTATAGCCGGTGCCGAGTTCTAACGCTTCAACTTTGGTAATGGCTGCTGCAATAGCTTCTTCAACGGTAAGGCCATCAAGAAATTCTGAATTATAAAGCGAGCCGGGCCCTACCGACGCCTCATCGGTAATTTCAAAGGTCGCGGCGTCTTTTCCGGTTGGCAGAACCACGGGAGTTACCTCAAGGCCATATTTTCTGGCAAAATCGAGGTCGCGTTGATCGTGTGCCGGGCAGCCAAAGATTGCGCCAGTGCCATATTGCATCAGGATAAAATTAGCCACGTAAACCGATAAGGTTTTGCCTTCGATAAAGGGATGGCTAATTTCGATTGGCAAGGCAAAGCCCTTCTTTTCAGCTTTTTCAATGGCTTCTTCCGAGGTGCCTCCCGCCTGGCATTCCTGAATGAAGGCTTGTAGCTCAGGGTTTGTCTGAGCATAATGTTTTGCTAATGGGTGGTCTGGCGCAACAGCGCCAAAAGAAGCGCCGTAGAGCGTATCGGGCCGTGTGGTATAAATCTCGAGGCCTTGCTCAAAGCCAGATGGGATTTTTGTCTCGGCTGCAAAATGAAACACCATTTTGCAGCCTTTTGATTTGCCTATCCAATTCCGTTGCATCAGTTTAACATTGTCGGGCCAACCATCGAGGCGCCCGTCATCCAATGCTGCCAATAAGTCTTCAGCTTGATCGGTAATCTTCAAAAACCACTGGGAAAGCGTACGTCTTTCTACCGGTGCGCCTGATCGCCAACCCTTGCCATCGATCACCTGCTCATTGGCAAGAACGGTATGATCTACCGGATCCCAATTGACGATGCTTTCGCGCCGCTCAACAAAGCCCGCCTTCCAGAATTCCAGAAACATGCGTTGCTCATGCACATAATAATCTGGGTTGCATGTTGCGAATTCACGTGACCAATCGATAGCCAGACCCATTTCTTTTAATTGTTCGCGCATGGCTTCGATATTTGCAAGCGTCCAGTCCCGAGGGTGAGAGCCGGTCTGGATCGCTGCGTTTTCTGCAGGCATGCCAAAAGCATCCCAGCCCATCGGATGAAGGACATTAAAACCACGCGCCTTTTTATATCGCGCAATAACATCACCCATGGCGTAATTGCGAACGTGACCCATGTGGATTTTTCCAGATGGGTAGGGGAACATCTCCAAGACGTAATAGTTTTTACGATCTGGGTCGTTTCCGGTCCGAAATATATCGCGTTTTGCCCATTCTTCACGCCAACGTGGCTCGACTTCATGGAAATTATAGCGGCTTGAGGTGTCAGTCATGTTGAGATTTTCTTTGATATTAAGGGCAATAAAAAACGGCACCGAAGCACCGTTTTCAAATGATTTTCGTAAACGATGCAAGCGGGATGATTACTCAAGACTATTGAGACGGAGTTGGCGCGCGCGTGTGAGAATTGCATTCTCCATTTCACGTGGCGTTGCCGGGTTTACACGAGCATCAATCCAGGCACCTGACGCTGCTTCACGCGTTTGACGAAATACAGTAACTTTCAGGGCATCAGCGCGTAACGAAGAGTCCAGGATATACACATTGATTTTGAAGCGCTCGCGTGTTGATTCAGGGTTTACATACCAATCAGTCAGGATCAACCCTGAAATCGGGTCTGCAGATGAGATTGGCAGAAAATTTACAGTTTCAAGAGAGGCAGCCCAAAGGTAGCGATTAACCGTAGTTGGTGTGCCACTGGATTTTTTGCCTGATAGCCCGGGCACGCTCAAATTACGGTCATCAGTGCCACTAGTGGAGCACGCGTTAAGTGATATTGTGGCAATCAACATCAATAGCGTTTTCAAGGCGAAAGATGCTCGGCGGGTAATCGGGGAAAATTTCATTCTGACCTTCCGGAGTAAAATCAATTATTCCTTATACCCAATGCGATGAGCCGTGCAATGTTATTGTTTTCTGCTGCTGGTTCAATTTGTAATTGGCTGCCCATGCTTTGATACATGTTCAGGTCGTGATGAAGGAAAGCTGCCCCGCCACGAATAGTTGATATGAAGTATCTGCGCAGTATGACTGTTATATCTGAAACGCCTAACTCGGCTTGGTGCGATTTATGCTGCTGGACGAGCCCTACCTGCTTGTTACTGGATAACGTGGCAATACCATCACATTCAATCCTTTCCATAACCAACCCTCGAATTCTTGCTTGACGTTGGTCGCCTTCGGGGTGAGTATGACCCGGTGATGCTTGGGTAGCATTGCATAAACCGGAATTGGGGCCGGTTGGGTGGGAGTTGCGTAAAGTTTAATGGCGGTATGGCCGATTTTGGGGTTTCAGGGGCGCGAAGCGGGTCCGCTGTGGCCCTTTTGTGCGATGTTTGTGTGTCTCTATGGGCGCACTGGATGAAAACCAGCGGCTATGAGCCATTACAGTGGCAAAAAGTTAAGGATTAAGCGGGTTATTAAGGATTAAGCGGGTTATGTTGCATTTCAAGTCTATATATAGGGCTTGGCAGATGACTGAATAGGAAATGTGCCCATAATGGAATGGTCACGAAATTGCCAGATTGGCATGTAAATCAAGCTGGTATGTGAAGAAGCCATACCAAGGTGAGTTAAAGGATTAAGATGTAACTATTGTGCATAGTACGGGGACGACATATGCATCCAGCACCGTCGGGAGTATTCTCTCAAAAGACGGATATGGATATTTGTCAGGCAAAAGGTCAGGCAAGCAAACGCGCAGAAGCGTTTCTTCTGGTACTCGCGGCTACATGTCTGCTTCCCTGTGCGCGCTTGGTGTTACTATTTGTGGTTTGGTATTACCTCCCTTTGAACAGGCTCACGCCCAGGATAGCGTAGATGTTGAAATTAGCGGTAAGGCCAGTGCGGCTGTTGGCATTGATGATGATGGTAATGGTCATGGTGACGTTGATGCCGAGATCGCGGTCAAAGGCTCTAGGGTCCTTGATAGCGGGTTGGAACTCGGTGCGGTTGTTGAAGCGCGCTATGATGAAGATCAACCAGGGCAAGCATTTGCTGGCGGAAGGCGCTCAAGCTTTTTGATTGGTGGGCCTCGGGGTGTGGGCCCTCTCGGAGGTGATGCTTTTGTGCAGGGTGCGTATGGGTATGCGCGCGGCGGATTTGGTAAGGTTGTTGTGGGCCGTGACCGCGGTGTTGCACGCCAGCTGGCTGTTACAGCACCAACAATTTTTCAATCAGTGAATGTAAACGATTGGCGCACAGACCTTTCTGGCCTTAACGACATACACACAGTCAATGATTTTTCTGGCTATTCGGCCAAGATTAGCTATCTGCCGCCGCCTAATCTTTTTGGCGGTATTATTGGCGGCCTTCAATTAGGTGTTTCTTATTCGCCTCAACTGACTGACTGCGGTGAAGACCTTTGCTCACCACAAGATGTTAGGGCATTATTGCCGGAAACTAGCCTGCTTAACGAAAGCGCACGCTGGGAAAACGTTTTGGAAGGCGCTTTCTTTTACCAAAAGGGCCTTGATTTTGGTTCAAATGGAACGCGTGATCTGGTTTTAGGTTTTGGCGCAAGTGTTGTTACCGCAGAAGAAGACACAACCGCAGTACTTAATTCATTGAATATTTTTGACGATTATCAAGCTTATTCCCTGGGGTTAAACGTAGCATTCCGCGGCCTTACGCTTGGTGGTTCAATTAAATCTACCAATGCGGGCATTCGCATTCCTAATAGCGAAGATGATGATTATTTTGCTTTTGATGCTGGTGTTACCTATAAAACAGGGGATTGGGGATTTATGTTGGGGTACGGACAGTCTGAGGCTAATATTGTTGGCCCGACCTTAACCGAGCCAACAATTGTTCGCGATACACAAACAGCTCAAGCTGGTGTGACTTATTTCTTAGGACGTGGGATAACAATTGGTGCTGCAGCTCAATACGTAGATTCAAAGAAACCTGAAACAATTGGTGGCCAGGAAGATTCTGTAACGGCGGTTATTGAGACCGGTATTCGTTTCTAGAGCCGATATCATAAACTTTTAATCCTGATGCGCACAAATTATTGTTTGTCCATACACATATGGGTACGCAGATACATCAAAATGATATGAATGCCTTAACGGCCCATGTTCCTGTTAAGGTTGATGGACGCTTTTTTCTTCAGCAAGGGCTTTAACAAGATCAAGAAGCGTCTTTTTGACTGCAGCATTTTCGATGCCTCTAAAATGTTGGCATAGCTGAAGGTTTTCAGGTGTTGTTACTAAAGACATATCATCTGACCACTGAGTATCGGCGATTTGACCGGGATGCGTATCGAGTTGATTTATCCCGATATAAAAATACTGCACATTAACTTTTAGGATGTTGGAGATATCAAACAGGCGGCTGGCGCCAATCCGGTTTGCCCCTTTTTCGTATTTTTGAATTTGCTGGAATGTAATCCCGAGCGCTTCGCCCAATTCGTTCTGGCTAAGTCCCATCATCAGCCGTCGCATTCGAACCCGGCTGCCAACATAAAGGTCAACGGGATGTGCATCTTTACTAACTTCAACCATACCAATACTGCCTCCAAAGAGGGTCCGCGTTACTCCATGCTAACGGTTAGCAGGCTTAACATGGAGCGATATTATCATAATTTGAGCGGTGTGACTATTATTTGGGTTAATCGCGCCTGTAGGGTATAAGAACCAGCACTAAAGCGCTCAACAGCATTAGGAAAAATATGCTGTCCCCAACTTTAGAGTAAATGGTTTCCGACCTGGATTGTGGTAGGGCATGGTCAATAATACCTTGTTTATAAAGGGGAATTTTTTGTATAATGCGGCCATAGGGGTCAATCAGGGCTGATATGCCTGTATTGGCTGATCTTGCCATTGGCAAGCCAGTTTCGATGGCTCTAAGTCTTGCTTGGTCAAGATGCTGTTTGGGGCCAGCATCATCCCCGAACCAGGCATCATTGGTGACGGTGACGAGCCATATGGGGCGTTGATCTTTGGCATGCATTTCCCCTGGAAAGATCGTTTCATAACAGATCAGCGGGGCAAATGGTGCTGGGCCAATATTCAATGTACGTGGGCCTTCACCTGAGGTGAAACCATCTTGCACGGGGGCCAACTGGGATAAACCAACCGCTTGGAGCAAGCCCTTCATGGGCAGATATTCACCAAACGGAACAAGATGGTGCTTATCATAAAACCCGGTCACAGACCGAGTCCCTTCATTGTGCTCTATAACACCCAGTGTGTTGTAAAATTGGTTATTGTCATCTTTATCAATATCGCGGCGAATTGAGCCACTCAGGACAATTGTTTCAGGGGCGATACGTTTATTAATCATATCAAGAACCAGCGGTTGTTCATCAATCCACGAAACCGCATTTTCGGGCCATACAAGATAGCGTGCCGGTGTACGTTTGCTATCTTTACGGTTTTGTCCTGCGCTGCTCGCCTCCGATAAGCTTATAAGTTTTTCAAAATTGCGCGTTGCTAACGTTGGATTGATCTTGTCTTTCTGGCGAATATTCGGTTGGACAATGCTGATGATAATGTCAGTATGAAATTTCCCGGGAGATATAGCCAGATATGCAGCGTCCATTATGAAAATGCTGAGAAGGCCTAAACAAGAAATGATGAGCCCCTTGGAGATTAACTTATTGTTTTGCACACTAAAAGCCGGCAGGCACGACAATGCCAATATTATAAAGCCAAGGCCATAGACACCATAAATGGCCGCGCTTTGCGCGCCCACTACCCACCCTGCCATCGCCTGCCCGGTGAGATTCCAGGGAAGCCCAGTTAAAATATGGCCACGTAAATATTCAAACCCTGAAATACAGATTGCAAACAAGGCAGCCAAGCGCCACCCGGAAATATTTATCCGCTGTCTGAGTATTGTAAAAATAAGTGCAGGTAACGCGAAAAAAAACCCAAGAAATGCAGCAAAAACTGGAATAACAATAGGCACCATCCACGCAAATTCTTCAGCGCGCACTAGAAATGCAAACCCCATCCAGTAAATACCACTGACAAAATAACCAAAACCGAAGGCCCAGCCGGTAAGAAATGCACGGCGTTTTGATCGAGGTTTTGTGTCAAGACTTTCTGACCGCAAGAGTGTAGCGAATACTGAATATGATAATACCAGTAATGGCAACAGATAATAAGGTGCCATGGCAAGGGTTGCCCCTATGCCGCTTAGAACTGCCAGGCCATACCTTTTCCATCCGCTAAATTGGGTTGTGGAGATTGCACATTGATCAAGCCAGCGATTAAGGGATTGATTTATGCTATGAAGGTGATTGTATATACTCATCTTAAATATTGTAGAGCTTTTTGCTTACGGCTGCTCAGATGAGGCATGCCGTTGTAATGGACGTATACGAATTTTTCTGATTTTCCGTACATCAGCTTCAGTAATTTCAAATTCAAAACCTGAAGGATGATTTATAACCTCTCCTCGAACCGGAACGCGGCCAGCAAGCGCAAACACCAGCCCACCAAGTGTACCAATATCATCTTCATTGTCTTCAAAGACAGTGCCTGTGATCGGTGTTAATTCTTCAAGTTCGATGCGGGCATCGGCATCCCATCCGCCGTCGTTTCGCTCAACAATCATCGGGCCTTCATCATCATCATGTTCATCATTGATCTCCCCAACGATTTCTTCAATCAAATCTTCAATGGTGACGAGCCCGTCAGTGCCGCCATATTCGTCAATGACCAGTGCCATATGAATGCGTGAGGCTTGCATGCGTAAGAAAAGGTCAACCACACGCATGGATGGAGGAACGTAGAGAATTTTGCGTTGGATGTTTTTCAAAACATCATCATGGGGTTTGCCCCCGCCATTTTCTGCAATTGTGCCGATAAGATCCTTAATATGGACCATCCCAACAGGATCATCGAGATCACCCCGGTAAACCGGCATGCGCGAATGTCCAGCATCAGAGAACAGTTGAATGAGATCAGTGAGGGATGTATTGATATCAACTGCTGCAATGTCAGCACGGGGCATCATCACATCAAATACCCGTTTTTCATCGAATGCGATTACTCGCTCGATCATTTCGCGGCGGGCTCGCGGCGCGTTGGCGAGGGCATCCGCGCCATTAATTGTGATTGCCTCGCCATTGGTTGGGGTATTGGTAACCAAAGAGCGTAGGCGACCAAACAGGCCTGTTGAGGGTTTGGAGTGTTGCTCAGCCGCAATTGTTGTGGCTGGCGATTGCCCGTTTAAGTCGCTCCCCTTCAACTCAACATTGTATTGTTGCGTTTTGCCGCGCGAGGTTTTTGCTAACTGGGGTGTTCGCGTTGTTTGTGGTATCGGGCCATCATCGCCCATTACAGTTTCTCCTCATCCCTGTAAGGATTATCAATATCAAGTGTCGCCAGGATTTTCACCTCAAGCATTTCCATTTCTTTTGCGTCGCTGATTTCAATATGGTCATAGCCGAGCAAATGTAAAAGGCCGTGAATGATCAAATGTTTGATATGGTGCTCAAATACAATTTTTTGGTCTCTGGCTTCACGGGCGCAGGTTTCATAGCCAAGAGCAATATCGCCAAGAAGATTATGTGCCTGGTCGCCTGGAAAAGATAGTACATTAGTAGGCTTGTTCTTGTGCCGGAATTGTGAATTCAGCGATCGCATATGGGCGTTATCTGTAAGAAGAAGCGATGCACCACCAACGCATTTTGGTTCAAAGGAGGCTACTGCCTTGTAACACTCAGTTGCAACGTGATCAGCGTTTGAGAGGGCTTCGGGCCATGCCGAATTGTCAGTAATGACTTCTATTGTCATGGGTTGCTGTCGTCAGCCTTTATGTAATTTTATACTGTGTCCGGTGCATTATTGCGTTCTCGATTGTCGCGACGGTCATAGGCTTTGATGATGCGTGATACGAGAGGGTGGCGTACAACGTCTTTTGCTGTGAATTTTGTGTGGCCAACACTTTTGACACCTTCAAGGATCGAGAGTGCGTCTACCAGTCCTGATTTTTCGCGAGGGGGCAGATCAGTTTGTCCAGGATCTCCCGTGACGACCATTATGGCGCCCTCGCCAAGCCGAGTCAGAAACATTTTCATCTGTGTGACGGTAGCGTTTTGCCCTTCATCAAGGATAACTGCAGCGCGTGCCAGCGTACGTCCTCGCATAAAACCAAGCGGTGCAATTTCGATATCGCCTGCTGCCAGGCGGCGTTCGACAAAGTCTGTTTCCATCATGTCGTGTAGCGCATCATACAAAGGGCGAAGATAGGGGTCGACTTTTTCTTTCATGTCGCCAGGCAAAAACCCAATGCGCTCGCCTGCTTCAAGGGCAGGGCGGGCCAAGATGACACGTTCAACTTGACCGGAAAGCAGTAAATGAACTGCATGAGCGACGGCAAGATATGTTTTTCCGGTTCCTGCTGGGCCTGAGCCGAATACCAAATCATTTTGTGTTAACGCTTCGAGATAATGTGCCTGGTTTTCCGTACGAGGAATGATTTTCCGCTTGGGTGTCTTGATGGTGAGGTTTTGACGTTCTCGCAATAACGTGCTGTCGGGTTCTGCAACTCTGGCTGCAGCTCTTACATCTCCAGCAGTTACGGGTGTCCCGGATGCAGCCTGTCCATAGAGCGCCTCTAAAGCAGTTGCGGCGCTTGACCTGGCTGATTTTGCGCCAGTAATCGCAAGGCGATTCCCGCGTGGGTCAATTTGAACATCAAATGCCTTTTCCAGGATGGCCAGATGTGAATCATGGGCCCCGGCCATATCCTTGACCAGCATATTATCCTCAAAATCGAGATAATCAGTTGAGCGTGCTTTGCGGGAGGGTGGTTTCCCCTTCCCTTTGCGGTTCTCATCGCCTTCTGCGCTGAACGGTTTGTTCAAAATCCACCTTCACGAATTAGCGTTTTGTTGGGTACCTTAACGATACCTGACTATACCAGTTTGCCTGCGAGTGCATTTGGCGTCACCCCTGTAATCAGCGCAGGCTTTATTTTACCTATCATGGATTGTGGCGCATCAACATGAACACTTTGCAAATAAGGAGAGCGTCCAATCAGTTGGCCGTCATGTCGGCCAGCTTTTTCAAGTAATATATCGAATGTTTTTCCCTTTTGGGCGAGATTAAATGCCTGTTTTTGTTCTTCAAGTAGGGCTTGAAGGCGGGCAAGGCGCTCATCCTTTTCGTCTTCAGCTACCTGTTTGGCCATCGCTGCCCCTGGCGTGCCGGGGCGGCGGGAGTATTTGAAGGAGAAAGCGGAGGCATAATTTATGGCGCGAACCATGGAGAGTGTTTCTTCAAAATCAGCGTCACTCTCGCCCGGGAAACCAACAATGAAATCTCCAGAAATAGCAATGTCAGGCCTTGCTGTTCGAATCCGCTCAATCAGCCGGATATAGTGCTCGCCTGTATGACCACGGTTCATGGCCTTTAATACCGCGTCAGAGCCAGCCTGAACCGGTAGGTGGAGATAAGGCATTAATTTGGGCTCGTCCGCCAGCGCTTGGATTAAGCCTTCATCCATATCCCTGGGGTGAGATGTGGTGAAACGAATGCGCTCAATCCCATCGATGCGTGCCAGATGGCGGCACAGCTGGCCTAGACCCCAAGTATATTGTTTTATATGAGTTGTTTGAGGTATCAAATGATTTTGAATATCCCCTTTGGGCGGTGCTGAATGCCATGCATTTACATTTTGGCCAAGTAGAGTGATTTCGCGTACCCCTTGTGTGGCAAGGGCCCTTACTTCTGCGGTAATATCATCAATGGAGCGGGAGATTTCGGCACCGCGCGTATAAGGTACTACACAAAACGTGCAGAACTTGTCGCAACCCTCTTGAATAGTGACGAAGGCAGTTGGTCCATCCACTGAACGCTCGGCAAGGCGATCAAATTTTTCCTCCACCGCAAAATCGGTCTCAAGGATTTGCCCCTCAGCGCGGGCGGCTTTTGCCAACATTTCTGGCAGGCGATGATAGGCTTGGGGGCCAAACACCATATCCACCTGGGGTGCACGGGCACGAATTTCCGCGCCTTCGGCCTGGGCAACACATCCTGCCACCGCGATGGTCATCTCGGCCCCATCGCTTTCACGTTTGGTCTTCATTTTCTTCAGGCGACCAAGCTCGGAATAGACCTTTTCTGCGGCTTTCTCCCTGATATGACAGGTGTTGAGAATAACCAGATCAGCGTCTTGTGGGGTGTCCACCGCCTCATAACCTAGCGGCTTTAGCAGGCCTGTCATGCGCTCGGAATCATAGACATTCATCTGACAACCATAGGTCTTCACGAACACGGATTTGGCTGCACTCGTATTGGTGTTGCTGGCGTCTGCCATCTGGTCCGTTTTGATAGTTGCTGTCTTCGTCATATGGCTATCTCAAGGGTTAAAAGAGATCAGGGTCATAAAGCAAGGGAGCACCGAATGCAAAACCCCCAAAATATTGGCAGTGGGTCATTTTGAATTTAAAGGGCGGTTTTTCGCCATTTTTGTTGAAAAACTATTTTTGGGTCGTGCTGGAACGAAATGCTCGACACAATGATTCACGAAAACACTCCTGATTGGAGCTTTGATGCAATGTATGGGCACGTAGTGTCACAAAATATCAACCGTGCAATGAGGAAACTACTCAGTTTCGAGTTTCTCAACAGAATTCGCCAAAAGCGGACGTTTTTCGACGTTGGTTACTCGCATTGGAGTGTGAAATTGACTGTGAAAATTGAGTAGCTTATTTTCTATGGAATGGGCACTGAGAATAATATGCAAAAAGTGACATTCGCTAAACGAATTGAAACAGATAAGCGCTTGTCAACAGTCCGGTCGCTTGGAGTTGCCGGTTGCGTTCTCATCGCTCTGTTGGCAGCGTTTGGCATCCCCTCCATTTCTTCGCAGTTTACGGAACTGATATATCCATCGGTGTCGGAATATGATCCAGATGATGTGTTTTTGTGGATCACCATTCATCACACCATTCAATTTGTGTTGACGGTCGCCACTATGCTCATACTTGCGCGTGGGAGTTTATCAGTATGGGGGTTTAATTTAAGCCGGCTTTGGTTGAGCTTCGCATGGATCGTCGGCTTCGTAGTTGTCTACGGCACAATAGAGTATATGAATGTCTCAGGTGGGTTCCAGTCCAGAGATTTCCCTCTAACGCAGCGAAACATGCTTGGCATACAGGGTTTCCAGTATTTTCTGAGTGGCACTGGCGAAGAACCTTTATTTCGCGGCTTGATGATCGTCCTGTTTTCAGCCGCCATTTATCGCATAAGCGCTTTTAATTCCGCTCACAATGTATTGGTTGTAATTATTTCCACGATGATCTTCATGGCGGCACATCTTAATATACGCGTTAGCCCATTCGCAATTGATGGGTTTGACTTCGATCAGCAGACGAAGGCACTTCAACTCGGCGTCCTTTACGCAGTTATATTTGTTCAAACGCGTAGTTTGCTGGCTCCGATTGTGATCCACGGCCTATCGAACGGGTTGCTTTTTACTATGATTTTTTACTTCCAATAAATGACTTAAAAGGGCCAAAAACTGCCTGATG
>CAZGVP010000011.1:0-22501 GCA_964529135.1 uncultured Caulobacterales bacterium
CATGCCACTAACACCGGCAATTTTCTGAAATGCTTCAAGTTGTGAAAGAGCGTTTTGGCCGACGGTCGCATCAAGTACTAATACGGTATCGTGAGGCGCATTTTCATCGAGTTTACGGATCACGCGAACGATTTTAGCAAGTTCGTCCATCAATTCAGTGCGATTTTGTAAGCGACCGGCTGTATCAATCATCAGCACATCAATATTTTGTGCCTGCGCTTCCTTAAGCGCATCAAAGGCCAATCCTGCCGCATCCGCACCAACGTCGCGTGAAATAACCGGTGTATTTGTTCGTTCACCCCACACAGTCAATTGCTCAATTGCAGCAGCGCGAAATGTATCCCCTGCCGCAAGCATGACTGACAGGCCTTCTTTTTTGAATTTCGATGCCAGTTTGCCAATCGTTGTTGTCTTACCAGCCCCATTCACACCGGTCATTAAAAT
The DNA here is from genome assembly GCA_964529135.1 of uncultured Caulobacterales bacterium. Classification (GTDB taxonomy): domain Bacteria; phylum Pseudomonadota; class Alphaproteobacteria; order Caulobacterales; family Parvularculaceae; genus CALLPQ01. The sequence goes on from CAZGVP010000011.1 coordinate 445, forward strand.
GACATGAGGGCGATTTTGTTGATTGATAGAGATCGGTTTTTCAAGCGGGTTTAAAGTGGTTGTGATTTCATCAGCGAGGGCAAGACGAACTTCTTCGTCTGTAACTTCTTTGTCGAATTTTGATTTTGCAAGATTGGTAGTAAACCGAACGGCTGCATCCACGCCAAGGTCTGCGCTAATCAGCAGGTTCTCTAATTCTTCGAGCATTTCATCGTCGAGTTTCTTCTTGGTGAAAATCGAGGTGACGCCATCCGTCAACCGGGTGGACGTTTTGGAAAGGCCGCTCTTTAATCTTGAAAAAAAGCCAGTTTTTTTAGGCTCTTGGGTGTATTGGTCAGATTGCTCGATGGGGGCGAGATCAGTGGGCTTTGGATTAGTTATGATTTCATCTGGAGCCTTAGTTATTGCTGGATCTTCCACAGTGCCTGACGGCAAGGTTGCCGGTTGCATTTCTTGAACTGGCGGATAACGCGGCGCTGATTCGGAAAGGGAGGACGTTTCAGGTTGCGCCACAAAATTAGGTATATTCGTATCTGGCGTAACAGGTGATTTTAGTTGGCTAACTATTGACTCGTCAGATGTGGGGTTGAGGTCAGTTTCAGGTTTTTCAAGACTCTCCAGATCAGTAGTGAGAGGATCAGTGGTCTCTTGAGGAAGGCTTTCATTAGAGGGGTTTTCCTGTTCAGGGGATTCCTGGCCTGTGGTTTGACCTTTTGAACTCTCTTGTGTTTCGGGCTTTTTTTTCTTCCCAAAAAGCCCTGATAGAAAATTTCTTGCCATTATGATGCCTGTTTAATGGTTGGTGTGCTGGTTTGTTTGGTTTGCCGGGGCAGACGTCAGCTCATCACCTGCTCTGCCATTTATTGTAATGGTCATTAAGGTGCCCGGTTCTTCTGCCGTACCGAGCCGAGTAGTTGCGAAGTTTCCCAATCTTGCACGCCCGCCAGTTTCGGCAATTGCGGTATGGGTTTGTCCAATAAGATTATCTAGAAAATGGTGAAGTGCTTCACGGCCACTATTGCGCAAAGCGGCAGCGCGTTCCTTGATAATGGTGCCATGTAACTGTGGCATTCGAGCCGCTGGCGTTCCCTCTCTGGGTGAATAAGGGAAAACATGTACATATTGCAAACCGGCGTCTTCAACCAAAGCTAATGAATTTGCGAACATATCATCGGTTTCGGTGGGGAACCCTGTAATGATATCCGCACCAAATGCGATGCCGGGGCGTTGTTTTCTGGCTTTCTCACAAAATTCTATTGCCTGCTCTCGGGTATGACGTCGTTTCATCCGCTTCAGGATCATATTGTCGCCTGATTGCAAGGAAAGATGTAAGTACGGCGCTATGCGTTCGTCGCTGGTGATACGATCAAACAGGGAGGCGTCAATTTCTGCGACATCAATTGATGATAATCTTAAACGAAATAAATCCGGCACTTGATCAAGCAAATGAGCAACAAGCACACTAAGGCTTGGGTTGCCAGGCAAATCCGAGCCATATGAGGTGATGTCAACGCCTGTTAGAACAATCTCTTTGTGCCCAGCATCAACTAGGCGTTGAGCTTGCTCAATGACTTGTGAGACGGGAACAGAACGCGAGTTACCTCGCCCATACGGTATGATACAAAATGTACATCGATGATCGCAGCCATTTTGAATTTGTAAAAATGCCCTTGCGCGATCTCCATATCCATCAATCATGTGTGGCGCGGTTTCCCGTACAGACATAATGTCATTGACCATTGTGATGGCGGGCGAGGCATTTTCTTGTGAGGCTATTTTGGCGGGTATTCGCAGTGCCAGTTTACGCCAACTTACAGGGGTGAGCTTTTCATGATTGCCGAGGACAGCATCGACTTCTCGCATGGCGGCGAAATGCTCGCTATCTATTTGTGCCGCGCATCCAGTAACAATGATTGCGGCATCAGGGTTCTTGCGTTTGGCGCGCCTAACGGATTGGCGAGTTTGGCGGACGGCCTCTGCGGTGACCGCGCAAGAATTAACAATGATGGTTTCACCCAACCCTGCATCAGTTCCCAGATGACGCATTGCCTCAGATTCGTAGCTATTAAGCCGACACCCATGGGTAACGGTTTGTATGGATTGTGAAGGAGTTTTGGGTTTTACACTCATGGGTACTTATGTAGGGATAAAAGATGGCCTTGTCGAAGGGCGCTATCTATTTGCTTTCCATTGCTAATACAATGGTAAAGCCGACCACCAAAAAAAGGGTCAACGGGAAAAAAGCGCCAATGATGGCGGGCAGGACGCCAAGTTTTCCAAGTGCAAGCGAGATATTTTCAGCTATAAAGTAGGTGAAGCCGAGGACAGATCCGTTTACTGCGCGTGCCAGCATTACTCCCTGGCGATGAATGCCAAACCCGGCAATGGCTCCAAGGAGAGGCATTATCAGTGTTGCGAGCGGCCGTGAAAACCGCCCGAGAAATGAGGTCATCTCTGAGCGTGTGTCAGTATTGTCTGAGTTGAGTTGTTCGATTTTTTGCCATAATTCCTGCAAATTGGTTCTGTCTGGGTTAAGGGAGAGGGCAAACAGGAAATCCGGGTTGAAATTTACTGCCCAGTCTTCTCGAGCATTATTGATGACCCGCTGGGTGTTTGTGTTCAATCTGGTAACTTTTTCAAGTCGCCAAAGATTTTCTTCGTAAACAGCTGAGCGCGCAATAATAACATCTTCGATGAGGTTTTCGTTGTGTTCATAAATAGTGACATCATGCAAAGTGGTCTTGCGGTTCGTGCGGTCTGCGCTCTTTGCTTCAATGAAGTCATTTTCATAGGCAAGGCGAATATCAGTACGCATTGTGCCCGCTTGAGGCAAGTCACGAGCATAGTCATTTGCACGCCAATATTCTAAACGGTCTGCAGAATTAACAGCAACAAATTCATGAAATACAAAGTGGCTTATGGCGATGAAAAAACAAACGAGCCCAATGGGAAACAATACACGATTAACTGACATGCCAGCTGCCCTCATGATTGTTATTTCACTGGAAATCGAAAGACTTGTCAGAGTAAAGACTATAGCTAGTAAGGCGGCAAACGGGATGAATTGACTAGTGATTTGAGGTAGGCTGAGACTAACATATTGAAGTAAGGATTGGCCGGTTGCGCCCTCTACAGCCATGATGTCATCAGAGTTGTTGAGGAGGTCGAGCGTTTGCCAGATCAGTGAAATAATAACTAGCAACAATAAAAATCGCACCAATAGAATGCGACCAACATAAGCTGTAAAAACACCGTCAATCAGTTTCATTAACTAACCTCTCCCGCAGCGGGTTTTGGGCTTGTTATTTTGTCTGTAACGGGGGCTGCTAGTCTGATCGGTGGTGTTTGAACGCGAGAGAGGAAACGCGCGCGTCGTGCCTGATCAATTGAATTATTGTAAAGATAAAAACTCAAAAAGCCAAACAAGGAAAAGGGAATCCAAATAGTCGCATATGGCGAGGATTTTCCTTCGGACACCATCACTTGGCCCCACTCCTGAATTATCTCATGAAATGCAATCAGCAAAATAATACCAACAATAGGCTTGATGTTAGAAGAGCGGCGTCGACCTGTGACACCCATTCCTACTGCGAGTAATGGCAAGATTAAAAATGTTAATGGTTGCATGATGCGCCAATGATAAGCGGCTCGATACTCATCATACCGTTCAGGAGCTGCCGCTTTTCCTGTCCGAAGTGTCTCGCTTAATTCACCGAAATAAGCCTCTTCTGCATTTACGCCGCGATTCCTGAAAACAGATGTTGCCGGCAATTCAAGTGTCAGGTCAAATGTCTCGAAGTTTAGCGCTTGAATTTCGTCACCTTGTGGAGACAAAATGACATTCAAACCATCATTCAACTTCATATTGAGAATACTAAGATCTGGAGAGGCTGAAAGAGAACCGTGTTTGGCAGAAATGGTTTCGCGGCCATTATCCTCATTGATTCGTTCCAGAAAGATATTTCGTGCCTCACGCGTTTCCCGGTTGATAGAGCCCAACCGAATAGTAACATTATCCGAAAGCTTAATAAATTCTCCAGGTTGGATACGAATACCAAAAGCGCCACTGGTGACGTCATAACGAATTTGTTTGTATTGGTATCGGCCAAATGGCTGCACATAGGCCACCAATAAAAAATCTAAAACCAGCAATATCAAAACGAGGCCGTAAACAGGGCGTAACATTCGCGCAAATGAGATCCCGCTTGAGCTTAACGCATCAAGCTCACTGGAAAGTGCCAGCCCCCGGAATGCCAACATGATCCCGAGAAAAACACCGAGCGGCAAGGCAAGACCCAAATAGTGCGGCATAAGATTGGCTAGCATACGCCAGACAACCTCTACCGGGCCTTGTTCAGCAAGAACAAAATCAAACAAACGGAGCATTTGTTCCAGGAGTAAAAGCATCCCGGCGATGCAAAGAGCCAGTATCAGTGGGGTTAAAACTGCGCGGAGGATATATCGGTCGATCAAGCCCATAAAATCTTTGTGTTGCCGTTTCTAGGGGACGTGATCCGGTTGGTGCTTATTGCTGCAAGCGTAATAGGGGAGCCCTGAGTGAAATAAGCATGTTTATTAGGTTAGTAGTCTACATGTATGTCTAGCGAAAATCGAGGTGCGGGGAAAGGCATGGTTACAGGGCTTTATAAGCATTTTTTGCTTTATATTCGAAAATAGCTTGATGATAATTTTCAACCAGTCCCTCACAGATTGTATCCCAGTTAAAATCGGTACTTTTGGCGCGTGCGTTCTGGCCAAGTTTGTTCCTGAGATCTAAATCACTGGCTAGGGCTGTAATATGGGATAAAAAGCTTTCTGCTGTGGGCTTTCCCAACAGTCCGGTCTTGCGGTGCTCAATTAATGAGACACTACCCACAGTTTGCGCGCAAATTGTGGGTAAACCCGATGCCATCGCTTCAAGCGTGACGTTGCCGAAAGTTTCAGTGATGCTCGGATTAAAAAATATGTCTGCATTGGCGTAGGCCTTGGCTAAATCGTTGCCGCCTTGGTACCCTAGGAAAATGCTTTCCGGCGGGAGAAATTTTTCGAATCGCCTGCGCTGAGGGCCATCACCCACAATTAATGCCTTTAACGAGGAATTTTTTTTGAGCGCCTGATTGAATGCATCGGCAAAAATATCAAGGCCTTTTTCAAGTACGATGCGTCCCACAAATAAAACAGCAACTTGATGATCTTCAATGCCTATAGAACGGCGCCAGTCAAGCGCTCGTTTTGTTGGAGAAAAAAGCACACTATCTACGCCTCGAGCCCATAATCTTATATCGTCACCGATGCCTTCGGCGTGTAATTCATCCATCATTGATTTTGATGGGACATAGACATGTTGGCATCGTTTGTAGAAATTTTTCATCACCTTCAATAACCCAGTCCGTAACCACTCTGCGTTATAATATTGCAGGTACGTATCAAAGCGGGTGTGAAAAGAAGAGACTGCTGGAATGTCATGTTTTTTAGCGAAGGCCAGCGCGGAGAAACCGAGTCTGTCTGGTGCAGAGAGGTGTATCAGATCTGGATTGAAATTTTCAAGGATCGTTCGGATTCGACCACTGACAGGATTATTTGGGTTATTATTGACCACTTTGTCAGTTATCGAATTAATGCCTTTTGCAATGCGATATTCGCTGCGCCATGGTAAGGCAGCAGATGGGACGGAAACCAGCGTCCCTGTAGGGTGAATGGCAGGAGTTTTGATCGTTGGTGCAAAGATTAAAATTTCATGACCTTTTGCCAAAAGCCAGCCGACAAGGCGATTTAGTGCTTTAACAGGACCATCAACAACATTGTTGTAGTTGCCGGAAAAAAGAGCAATTCGAAGGCGCTGCGTGTCGCTTGCGGGTACACTTGTAGACACCATAGTTTTCGCAGTTGCTCCAGTTTCCAATGATGTCTGTGAATGCATGTTACTGCTTTTCAACCCAGTCCCAAAATAGTGCTGAAATATCCGCACCACCAAATCGTCGTACTTCTTGCACGCCCGTGGGTGAGGTCACATTTATTTCCGTCAGCCAATCTCCGATGACATCAATACCGGTGAGTAAAAGCCCTCTTTCTTTTAGAGCAGGACCAATTCGGGTGCAGATTTCCAGGTCACGCTTACTCAACTCAACAGGCTCAGCTTTGCCGCCCACATGCATGTTTGAGCGTGTTTCTCCTTTAGCAGGAACACGATTGATCGCCCCAACGGGCTCACCATCAAGGAGGATAATGCGTTTATCGCCTTTTGTGACATCTGACAGAAATTTTTGCGCAATCATGGGTTCGCGGTAGAATTCTGTAAATTGCTCAAGGATGGTATTGAAGTTACCGTCACCATAAGGGACACGGAAAACTCCGGCGCCACCATTCCCATATAACGGCTTGATGATAATGTCTTGATGAGTGTTTCGAAACTCCTTGATGGCTTCAATATCGCGCGTGATTAATGTTGGCGGCGTTAGGTCATGGTAATCAGTTACGAAGAGCTTTTCCGGGGCGTCGCGAATGCCTTGCGGGTCATTTAATATCATGACGTCTGGTTGCAACCGTTCCAAAAGTTGGGCCGTAGTAATGTAGGCCATATCAAAAGGCGGATCCTGACGGATCAATACGACATCCATAGTATGTAGATCCACAAGCGCCGTTTCATCAAGGGTGACGTGGGTCCCTTGTTGACGTTGAAGTGTTGTGATTTTGCGTGCACGTGCAGCAACGCGACCATTTTGAAAAACGAGATTCTCAGGGTGGTAAACCCATAGGGAATGCCCGCGTGTGTAAGCCTCAAGCGCGAGATCAAAGCTCGTGTCAGCGTCTACATTAACAGTTTCTATTGGGTCCATTTGAATGGCGATGTTGAGGGGCATAGGTGCACCTTTCGCGGAATGCTTACGAGTTATATAATCGTAAGTGGCCCGCCGGTAACATTCATGCAAGCCCTGTTTGAGCCATCGTCAATATTATTTTGAAAGGCCGATTGATTAAGGTCGGTTCTGGCGGATGATAATTTTCGAATTTATGATAGTTTAGTTATGTGTTCTTGCATGGCGAGAGGGGTCATCTTGGTAGAGTACATGGCTGACAACGCGCCTGACACCACTCGTTGATTTTGAGTGATTGAGAACCCGAGCCAATTCAGCCTCATCTCTCGCGACACCAAGCAGGTAAATTGTACTGTTGGAAACTGCTATCTTGAAATTTCGACTTGAGATGCCGCGATCTGTGATCAGTTTGGCGCGTAGAGCCTGATCGATGCGGCTGTCACGCAAGCCTTCACCGAAAGGAGTCTTGTTGGCAAGAAGGGTTTCATCGATCACTTGAACCACGTTGGGGGCTTTGAAGGCATTTTCTACTAGATGGGCCTGCCCATCAGAGGATCGCATGGTGCCTGTTAGTAAAACACGTCCTTCAAAAACAGTAATATCGATATCCGAGTAATCATGCCCGCGATCAAAAAGGAGAACGCGTTTTAGAGATGTATCAGCGCTGAGATCGTCAACATTTGAGCCAAAAGAACGACTGGAGGCACAACCGGTGAGCGTGACTATGGTTAGGACGAGAAGAATTGCAGGTTTGAAAAAATGGGATTTTCTATCTGGCATAGTCGGTAACTCCGGAAATCATGACAGTATATGTCTATAGTTTAACCCTTTACATGGGGCGCTTCGCTGGTTTCGCCAATAAAATTTTGGAGATGACTTTAATATTATAATCGACGCAATGTGCTTTCTATCCTGGCGAGTAAATCTTCCTTGTGTAACCCCTCTTCCTCTCTGGCAATAGCGTATCCAGCGCCGTGAACGGCACCCTGGATCATCACGATAAGTGCTTTCGTGGGGCGGGTTCGAATGGCACCACTCTTATAAAGAATATCAAGTGCATTTGCGACTGTTGCGATCCCCATTGTGGCATCTATACGTCGCCACTCATACTCACCCATCACTGCTGCGCCATCAATCATGACGATACGTCGGTAATCGGGCCTCTTGGCAAAATCAAAATAGACCCCGCACCCGGCAATAAAACCGGCAAATTGGTTTTGTTGTCCCTTGATCTTGTTGGCCCGCCAGGCCTCATCATTGGCTTTAGTGTTCATTTCCTGCTCAAGATTGAGCCATACTTCATAGAATAAGCCCGCTTTGTCTTTGAAATGATGAAAAAGTGCACCCTTGGTGACGCCAGCAGTTTTGACGATTGTTTCCAGGCTCGTACCTGAATAGCCGTCTTCTGTGAATTTTTCCCTTGCCGCAGAAAGTAAGGCGTTTCGCGTGGCTAACGCCTTTTTTTGTTGGGGTGTAAGATCTTCTTCAGTCATCTAGAGGGAACCCGTTGACTACATACCGGCGGTATGGGCTAACGCTTATCATTAAATGTTGTCCATTCAAAGGGGTTAATTATCACGCCATGCATCGCGCAGATGTTGCAGTTGTAATCCTGAAATGGCGATGATGTCATATCGCAAACCAAGATTACCCAAGGCAGGGTTGCGTGAGAGGAAAACACCGCCGGCTCGTGCAATACGCTTGCGGGCTGATGGTGTTACAGAATCTATGGCCGCATTCAGGGTTTTTCGGTGTTTGACTTCGACTAACACTAAAATGTTGTTCTTTTTGGCAATTAGATCAACTTCCCCGGCGTGAGTTTTGAAGCGGGTTTGCAAGAGGCTATATCCGCAAAGTCTCAGGTAAAAGGCAGCGTAGCGCTCTGCGCCATGTCCTCGCTGATTGGCCTTTTGTCTTTTTGTTCTGGAAGCCATACCTATGTGCCCTGGTTAGGCTTTGGTTGGGTTTTCACGGCATCCTTCAGTTTTTGTGCACGCGTGTAGGCGTCACGTCTTGGAATGCCCAGTTTAGTTGCCACGTCGCCCGCTGCCTCTTTGACGCTCATTTCGGTCAGGGCTTTTTGCAAGAGGCCATCGATCATGGCGTCACTGTATACCGCAGCTTCAGGGGGGCCTAACAAGATCACAAATTCCCCTTTCACTGTTAGTTTGTCATTGATGGCTTGGACGTCATCAAGGGTGCCACTCACGATTTCTTCAAATTTTTTAGTGAGCTCTCTGGCAATGCGTACTTGACGATTGCCAAAAATATTAGCCATATCAGCCAAGCTGCCTTGTATTCGGCTGGTGCCTTCATAAAAAACCAATGTTGCTTCAATGCTAGCAATACTATCAAAAAATCGTTGACGAGCCCCCTTCTTTACGGGAGGAAATCCAGCAAACATAAAGCGATCGCTAGGCAGGCCGGCAATACTCAGTGCCGCAATAGCAGCGCAGGGGCCCGGCAGGGCAATTACCGGGATATCACGACTGCGAGCTTCAGCAACCAACTTGAATCCGGGATCAGAAATTAGGGGAGTGCCAGCGTCACTGACAAGGCATATAATGCCCCCATTCTCCAGTTTTTCCAAAATAGCTGGTCTTGCGCGGGCACCATTATGATCGTGATATGCCTCTCTGTGGGTCTGAATACCATGTGCTTGGCATAGTTTAGCTGTCTGGCGGGTGTCTTCACACAAGATCAGGTCAGCGTTTTTCATTGTTTCGATGGCCCTGAGTGTAATGTCTTTCAGGTTGCCAATCGGGGTGGCTGCCACATAAAGGCCGGGTTCAAGTGTCATGTCGATACGCTGATATGGTTAGTACTTATTGGCAAGGATAGTGATCCTCTGAAGATATTGGAAATCTGTCATCATCTTGTAGTTGTCGTATCGGAGCATTACCCGCTATAATCTTCAATGTGTCATACTGGGTGCTGCTTTGGGTATGTGGTAACGCACCAGAAAAAGTACAGGATAGGGTTAGTAAATGAACAGTTTCTTTCGTAATATTTCGCGGGTTAATGCGATGCGCCTGTTTGTTATTACAGCAGGGATTCTCATCGTTTCTGCCTGTACCACTGATGATTCTGTGATACCGAGAGGCCCGATTATAGCGCAACCGCAATCTGTGCCAACGGAACCTGATCGAGGTAATACGCCGCGCCGTCAACCTGGGGACGATGAAAATTTTGTCCGGCCACGTCATTTTGATGGTGAGGCGCCGGTGCGTGTAGCCCTGTTGTTGCCGTTTTCTGCCAATGATGAAAGTGCCCGCAATATCGCGTCTGCAATGTTTGATGCGGCGCAGCTTGCTGTTTTTGAGGCCGGGGATAAAAGATTTCTCTTAATGCCAAAGGATACCAAGGGAACGCAAACTGGTGCTGAGGATGCTGCGCGTTCTGCAATTCAGGACGGTGCAGAAATGATCCTTGGCCCGCTTTATTCTGAATCAGTAGTGGCGGCCTCACGGGTCAGTCGGGCTGCAGGTATTCCTATGGTTGCTTTCTCGTCTGATCTGGAATCTCGTGGGCGAGGTGTTTATCTGCTGAGCTTCCCACCTGAATTAGAGATTGCCAGGATCACGGACTATACTGTTTTGAAAGGTTATAACCGGTTTGGTGTGCTTGCTCCGCAAACACCTTATGGTGACCGTGTCAGTGGTTCTTTTGCAGAAGAAGTATATGTTCGCGGGGGGGTCATTGTACATGAAGAACGCTATGTCCAAAAACCAGATGAAATGCTTGCGCCTGCAAAACGCCTCGCTCAATATTCCAAAGAAATAGTACCGCTGGAATTGCGTCATGATTTTGATCCCAATAATCCAACGGCAGTGCAAGCAGATGCAGATCAAGGGTATACGCGTGGGTATCAGGCAGTGTTGATGCCAGAACAAGGAACCTTGCTTCGTGCTCTCGCGCCCTTATTGCCTTACTACAATGTTGATATTACCTCTGTGAAAATTCTTGGCGTCTCGGCGTGGAATAATCCGCGATTGACTCGAGAGCCTGCTTTGCGTGGAGGTTGGTTTGCAGCTCCCGATCCAACCATTACGGCTGCGTTTGAAAAGCGCTATGAAGCTGCTTTTGGAGCAATGCCGCCAAGGCTTGCCTCACTTGCATATGATGCGACTCTTCTTGCTGCACGCCTTGCAACCCGGCCTGATCCTAATGCACGTTTCAACGCAGAAGCGATTGCTGATCCAAATGGATATTTTGGTGCGGACGGGCTTTTTCGCCTGAATATTGATGGATCGATTGAGCGCGGTTTGGCTATACTTGAAATTCAACCAGGTGGTATACAGACGATTGACCCGGCACCGCGCAGCTTTGCTGATCCAAGTGCTGCGTTTTAATGCTGATTTATGGAAAATGTATTATCTAGTATCGTTGCAACTGGTATCTATCCGACACTGATGGTCAGTTCCGTCTTGTCTGTAAGGAAAAACTGAATAAAGCTAGCGTGCTTGTGATGCCAGGGTTTTTGCAGCCCGCCGCAATTGAAGCGGCCAAACAGGATGGTAACGATTATCAGTGCTTGGTTTATTATACTGCTAATAATCACAATGTTTATTTATCATCGCCTGATCCGACTAAGCATTCGTGAAACCGCGAAGTCATTTCTTCAAAAGAGTGCATTACAACAGACCAAATTTCCGATCAATCGGTATTGAAAAAACTTTTTTGGCGCTTGCGAGTTTCACGCTTTCTTGTGTGCGGTTTTGGGGGAGGATAGCTTGTATGAATACGCTGATACACTCTCTTCAATCAATTTGCACTATGCTGGTTTATAATTCTGTGCCGAGAGTGTCCTTGCCAGAATCAGCGCGAATGACATTTTTTGGCCGGCTCTAGAACGCGTCGGTATTGATTTTTCGGTGTTATTGTGAGCTATAGTTTTAGGGTCAAACTTACGGGAGCATGATCGGATGGTTTGATCCAACTGCGTGCCTCATCATGAATTTTATAAGCGTTACGACCAAGGGCAGTGGCTGCTTCCAGCAATGCCGGGCTGACCCAAATATGATCGAGCCTGCGCCCGCGATTTGAGGCGCGCCAGTCTTTTGCGCGGTAGGACCACCAGCTGTAGAGTTTTTCTGGAGACGGGTAATGCGTGCGAGCAATATCAGTCCAATTTCCAGCTTTTAGAATTTTCGAAAGGTGTTCGACCTCAATTGGAGTATGGGAAACGACTTTTAACAATTGTTTGTGTGACCAAACATCGTGCTCGTATGGTGCCACGTTAAAATCTCCAACAATCACGCGTCGACCGGTTTTCTTGCCGCGCATTTTTGAATAACGGTCAGCCATCTCGCTCATGAATTTTAATTTGTGGTCGAATTTCTCATTAACAGTAATGTCCGGTTCATCACCGCCGGCTGGGATATAAAAATTCTCTACCTCAATATCATCATTGACCATGACTGCAATATGGCGGGCATCGCCCATGTTACAATAATCGGTACGGACAACCTTCGATAGGGGCAGGCGCGAGATAGTAGCTACGCCGTGATATGCTTTTTGCCCTGCAATGGCGATGTGATCATACCCTGCAGCGCGTATCGCTTTTTCTGGAAATTGATCGTTAGTGCATTTTATTTCCTGCAAGCATAACACGTCTGGTTTTTCTTCTTTCAAAAACCGTGTTACTTGTTCAATCCTTAAACGGACGGAATTGATGTTCCAGCTGGCAATCTTCATTGAAGGTATTCCTAGTAAAGGGTTGAATGCAATTTTGAATTATCAGGTTTAGTCGTTGTGTTGGCATCATTCAACAAAAACCATTACCTTATTTCATTTTCGGTATGGAACTTAGCTAAGCACATTCTATTGGTACTTGAAGTCGATGAAAGTACGAAATTTAGGAAGTGCTTCGGGATCGGGTGGATTTTTTAGTCAAAATGTTTAATGCAAGTGTCATGGAAAATATTGTCGCTTTGCTTCCTGAAGGCGTGTCTGTTGTGCAGGCGTTGATCGTTATTGTTGCCGCGTGCCTTGCGGCGGCACTGACGGCTTCATTTGGCCTTGGTGGCGGGTTGATCTTGTTGGCGGTGATGAGTGCTGTTTTGCCAACAATGGCTGTGATTCCGGTTCATGGCATTGCGCAATTAGGGTCGAATGCAGGGCGTGCTCTATTGCAATTGCGACATGTAATCTGGTCAATATTCTTGTGGTTTAGCATCGGGGGATTATTGGGTATATTTCTTGGTGGGCAGGTAGTAATCGGGATGCCTGCCTGGGCGCTGAAAATCGGCATTGCCTCATTTGTTTTATTGTCAGTATGGGGACCTAAAATTCGAATACCATCGCACGGCCCGCTCGCTTTTTTTCTAACTGGTGCAGTGGGTACTTTTTTGACACTTTTCTTTGGGGCAACGGGGCCTGTCGTGGCGACAGTGCTTGCGCGCGCTGATCTTTCTCGTTTTGCGACTATGGCTACTCATGGCGCCTGCATGTTAATGCAGCATTTGATGAAAGTAGTGACATTTGGGGTGTTAGGGTTTGTTTATGCGCCTTGGGTTCCGTTTATAAGTGTTGTCTTACTTGCCGGGTTCATTGGTACGCTTAATGGTACCAGAATATTAAAAATCTTGCCGGAAGAAAAATTCAAAACTGGTTTTAAAATAGTTATTACGCTTATAGCATTTTATCTTTTGATTAGTGCTGGGATGGGCGTGCTTACATAATTTTGAATCAAAATGTGCTCTGTATTTATTGCAGATCGCGACTTTGCTCTAGAATAAATTAAATGATCGACCAACGACGCCAACGGGCCAGCGCCCAAACTCAAACAATTGAAATTTTGCTGTTAATGCGTGCGTTTCAGCATCAAAGTCAGGGTCATTTGCAGCAATGAGTGCCAATGCTGCTCCGTGAGCGGCCTGCACAGCGGCGCCTACGGCTAGTCTTTGGGCGGCTTCATCTTCCATGTCCCATATAAATGAGGCTTGTTCCATCGCTTCCTTGGCGGGGGGCGTGATTTTTTCTCCGATAAGTGTCATGCCAATTTTGAGGGCGTCTTCTGACAAAAGATCAAGGGAGCGTGCAGTGAGGTCCGAGCGTAAAAGTTCTTCTGCTTCCCAGGCGGGGCTTTGCCAATCATTGCTTTCAGCTGCATCTGCCGCATCTTCCCAATCCACCAGGATTGCAACATCCGCTTCCGGAAACCCTAAACCATCAACGTAACGCTCCGCGATCGCCTTTGCGCCAGGCGTAAGCGGTTCGCCTAGATTGGCAAACCATGGGATATTTTCAAGATTGTGGGCAAAGCGACTGAGGACAGAAAGGCCGGGTAATTCACGCTCAAGTTCCTCGAGCGTGGTATCGTCGATAGGCGGTAATTTGGGTTGGTCGTCAAGGTCATCATTCATGACGTCTAAGTCGGTCTAGTTTGTGGAAAATGCAAGTGTCTTTATGAGGTTTTCTTGGCTGGCCTGGGAAGTGTGCCCCATAAAAAGGCGTCCAACTCGAGCCTGGGCAGGGCGAGTTGGACGCCAGGGATTTGCGCAGAAGCGCCACACCGGGAGGGGATATCCGGTGACATGGTTAACAAAACCGGGTCTGCTAGCGGGGGGCAATGCCGACCCTTTACCAACCATGCAGTGTTACATTAACGCATCATAGAGTGATTTTTCAATAGCAAAGATGAAAAAAACCTTGCTTGTTGCAAATAAACGTATGGATTTTTGGTAATTTTTACGTGATCGAATCAAGTTTGCCGCCTCCAATGGGTAAGTGCAGCGAATATTAGTCAAACTATATTTTGGTAGGAAAAGAGTCGCTTGATCAGTTTTTCAGGAATGGAGACTGTGTTTCGGGAATGCGAAATAGCGAATTATTCAGTTTTTCATCCCGTACGACGTCAGTAAGATCAACGATTGTGAGGCCATTGCGGGCGTCGCGAACCACCCAGCGCACTAACTCGATTTCGGGGGCTGTGAATACGAGGCTTAACTCACCTTCGGTTTCCTCATCGCGTGCCGACAAGGTTATGGCGACAGCGTCTTCGCCGCGCTCAACTTTAACAATGTCGGCCTTTTCCAGGTCCACTTTCTTGCGGAGGAGGAATTTTAATGGCGTACGTCCAACAGGGTATGAATCTGTAGTCTTTAGGGCATCATCATGGACAAAAACGGTACCACCATTGGCAACTATCAATAAAGGCGTTGGTGGATCATATTCGAATCGTAAAAGCCCCGGGCGGCGGATATAGAATTTGCCAGTTGAAAGAGTTCCGGAGGGGGCCTGCTGGTAGAAATTGCCGTTCAACGTATCCATAGCCTCAAGATTGTCGACGACCATGGTGATCACTTCATCATCCGTTTTATCATCAAACACCAATGAAATTAATGGTTGTTTTGGCTTCGAATTAACCTCATTTTCCTGCGAATCTGCAGGGCTAATCGCTGGGGGTTGTATTAGGGTTTCTTGGATATCTTGAATTTCAGGCAGCTTATTCTCAGAGTTGGCCGACTGTTTTGTTGTTTGTGAAAATGAGTGTTCATTAGCTAGGGGGCTGTCAGCAATTGCAGCGTCCTCTTTTACCAGGCTCGGTAAATAGGACGCGATTAACATGGCGAGACCGGCAACAATATTCATGGTCATTCCTCAAATACCCAACAATTGGGCTTTAATGTTAACCAGTTCATAGCCTGTATGGGGGGGTGAAAGAAAGGTCGAAGGGTGGCTGAAAAACGGCACTGCGTAAATTTTTAGTAAGGGTCTATTCGCGATGATAAGGGTGACCAGAGAGGATTGTCATGGCCCTGTAGAGTTGCTCGCATACCATGATCCTTGCCAGCATATGAGGCCATGTTGCTTTGCCAAAAGATATTACCTTATTGGCGCGTTTGCGTAATTCATCGGTATGGCCATTAGCGCCACCAATGGCGAAAACGGTCATACCTGTGCCAGCATCGCGCCGTGTTTCGAGATGCTTTGAAAGGGCAATGCTTGATAGGTTATCACCTGTTTCGTCCATTAAAATAAGGTGAGCGCCTTTAGGTATGGCCTCTAAAATCATAGTAGACTCGCGTGCCTGCGCGGTTTTTCCAGTCATACCACGAGGTGCTTCAAAGGTTTGTATTTTGAACTCGCTAAAGCCAAGTGCGCGCCCGGTTTTCTCAATGCGATTGAGGTAATCGGTCACAAGATCCGTCTTAGGATCATTACCACGCAGTTTTCCTATAGCCATTATGTGCAAGCGCATAATCTATGGTATGACCTTTAACGGGAGCTTACTGTGAAACCTTGCGAGCAGCGAATGCCTTAAAGTCGTGCCGATCAATATGGAGATATTGGTCCTGTTTCATTCTAACTTTCAGAAGAGGCCGGGTGTTCCGAGGGAGATTGCTCAGCACTAACTGGCGCTCTGGCGGCTTCGGACCAGATACGCTCGAGATTATAGAATTCTCGAACTTCTGGCCGGAACATATGTACAATGATATCACCAGCATCTAGCAAGACCCAGTCACATGCTGGTTGTCCTTCAATTTTACTGTCCAGTACGCCAGCTTCCTTGAATGCCAATTGAACCTTATGAGCCAGCGCGCCTACATGGCGTGCTGAGCGTCCGGATGCGATAATCATCGTATCCGCGATCTCCGACTTACCGGCTAGATCGATCGTGGTGATGTTTTCCGCTTTCTCATCATCAAGGCGTTCAAGAATATATGCCCGCAAAGCTTTTATGCGGGCATCGCCTGTTAAATTGTGAGGAAATGAAGAATTTTCTTGGTGAGTAGATGTTTGGCCTGAAGCATTTTGATCGTCTGGCAATGCACTTATTGTATCAGTGCTGATCTGCTCATCGTTAAGGCCCGTTCCGGGGTGTGCGGTCAGTGTGGTCTCCATGGCTATAGCGGTATTGCTATCGCAGCACTTGCTGCGTCATTAATATAGACTTGATTGAGGGCCGGGCCAAGCGTTGTGATATTATGAATTGTTGCATAAAAGGCACGTTCCAAACCAGCCTTTATCATCAGTCCAGTAGTTGGTTAACGTCCAAGGCGTGCCTTCTAGCATGCTCTCCATAATAGCGCGGGTGAATTTGTATGAGAACTCCGTATGCAAGGTTTCACCTTTTTGGAAGGGGAAGCTATGAGTCTGGATCGTTATTTTTGTATCGTGTAATGCACGTAAATGCATCTCGATGCGGTTTTCAGTTTCATTATAAAAAGCATGATGTTCGAAATCTTCAACGTTAAGTTCTGCACCTAGTTCACGGCGCATGCGATGAAGCAAGTTGAGATTAAATGCAGCCGTTATGCCTTCATCATCATTATAGGCACGGTTGAGAATGGCTGGATCTTTAATCAAATCAAACCCTAACAAGAATTTTGAACCGGCCCCCAGTGTATTGCTGATGCGTGTAAAAAAAGATTTGACCGTATCCGGTGCAAAATTTCCTATGGTTGATCCTGGGAAATAACCTGTCCAGTTTTTTACTTCTGGATGGAATTCTTTTGGTAGAATGATCGCTTGTTGAAAATCTGCACAAACAGCAGAGACAGAGAGATTTGGGTAATTTGCGGCAATGGTTTGGGCACTATCAAGGAGATAGTCCCTTGATATATCCATAGCAACATATGTTTTCAGGTCGTTCAAATTTTCAATCAATAGGCGTATTTTTTCACTGGCCCCAGATCCATACTCAAAAATTGCAGGATTCGCGCCAATCGCTCTGCGAATGTCAGCCAAGTGTTCACGCATTAGCGCCAGTTCCGTGCGGGTTGGATAATAGTCTTTAGTTTGGGTGATTTGGTTAAAAATTTCTGATCCGTGTTCGTCGTAAAAATACTTTGGTGACAATGATTTTTGTGGCTTTGACAAACCAGCAACTGCATCTTCATAGAAGTTACTGCGCGGTGGATCGAAATCCAGAAAATGAGAAAGCTTATGCGAAATGTTGGGTGGTACGGTATCCATATCAATTTTCCCCGAGGTGGATCCTGCGCGAATTTTGGTTGAAGAGATTTGATTATTTGTGCCGGGAATAAACACCCATGCAGGCGAGGCGGTAGCTGGAAGGTTTGATGCTTCGTTTGGCGATACTCGTGAAGCAGAAAAGGTTTTTGCTGCTATGGCATTGTCAGGTGCTTGTTCATGACCAGGTCGGTTCATTACGGCGATGGGAACAAGGTCAAATATTTTTTTCCAATCTTGCCATTGATGGAAACTTTCGAGACTATCCGCACCCATCAACCATACAAGCTGGTATTCCGGATATGCTTTCTTCAGGGCTGTGATTGTATCTATAGTGTAGGTAAACGAATGAGTTTTTTCAAAGTCAGAAATTTTAATGGAGGCGTGATTCGCAACAGCGGCTGCTTGATAGCAACGTTGTTGATAGTTTGCATAATTGGTAGGATCTTTGAGAGGGTTTGCTGGCGTGACTAACCACCAAATTTCATCCAGCTCCAAAGCCTCAAGGGCTGCCAGCGATATTTCCCGGTGCCCTGAATGAGCTGGATTAAATGAACCGCCCAGTAACCCAATCTTGCGAATTGAGTTTTTAGGAGGGGCAAAAGAGGGAGTGTTGAGTGTGGTTGAAATGATTGCAATCCGTATGCTTGTTGATTGGAGAGAGTTATCTTTCCTAGATCTACCCTCCTAAGGGTACCCATCCGGCTTCTTCTTCGGTGGGTTTGGGCGCTCGCGCTGCTTGCGCAACTTCAAATAAGGACCCAAGCAATGAACGCATACCTTCTTGTGTCACGGCGGATATGACGGTTACTGTTTGTTTACAATGCGCCTCGAGAGCTGCTTTCTTTTCCGCCATCTCGTCCGGGGCAATGATATCTGTTTTTGTTAGGGCAATGAATTCATTTTTACTATTGAGGCCGTGACCATAGGCAATCAATTCATTGCGTACTGTTTTGTAGGTATCAACCACATCCTCGTGACTGCCATCGACTAGATGCAAGATTGCCGCGCAGCGTTCGATGTGACCCAAAAAGCGATCGCCAATACCGGCACCTTCATGGGCTCCTTCAATTAACCCCGGGATATCCGCCAGTACAAAGCTAGCGCCATCATCTAGCCGAACAACGCCTAGACCGGGGTGTAGTGTTGTGAAAGGGTAATCCGCGATTTTTGGCTTTGCAGCAGATGCCGCGCCAAGGAATGTGGATTTACCAGCGTTTGGCAAGCCAACCAGGCCAATGTCCGCAATCAGTTTCAGGCGCAGCCAAATGGTTCTGGCCTCTAAGTCTTGTCCGGGGTTGGCCCGGCGTGGAGAGCGATTGGTGGCAGATTTAAAGCGCGCATTCCCGAAACCGCCATTGCCCCCGCGCGCCAGCAATACACGCTCACCAACTTCATCGAGATCAGCGATTAAAGTTTCTTCATCTTCCTCAAAAACTTGTGTTCCGAGGGGGACCTTGATGATTTTATCAGAACCATCAGCCCCGGTTTTGTTCGACCCTTCGCCCGGATGCCCGGCCTCGGCTTTAAAATGTTGTTGGTACCTGAAATCGATCAAGGTGTTCAGATTGTCTACAGCCTCTGCAAAAACATGGCCTCCGCGGCCGCCGTCGCCGCCATTAGGTCCGCCAAACTGGATAAACTTTTCCCGTCTGAAGGACAGGCAGCCATTTCCGCCTTTGCCGCTTTGGATGTAGATTTTGGTGCGATCAAGAAATTTCATGGTGCCTTCTAGCGCTGCACGCGAGATACCTCCAGTGCCATATTGGTTTTCACTGCATCAAAAAGGAGCTTTTAGTGCTGATAAGAGATACAAAACGTCTAAAGCATAAGGCTAACAGCAAAATATCGTGAAAAGGCTTTCCCATGATTACTGTCCACCATCTCGAACAATCGCGCTCCCAGCGTATTTTGTGGCTATTGGAAGAATTGGGGGTTCCTTATGATATCTACCATTATAAACGAGATGAAAAAACCTCTCTTGCCCCGCCAGAGCTGTTTAAGGTTCACCCGCTGGGAAAATCTCCCGTGATTGATGATAATGGGCGAGTTGTGGCGGAAACCGGGACGATCGTTGAGTATTTGATCGGCAAATATGGTGCAGGCCAATTTCGCCCTGTCGTCGGGACTGATGCGGAAATAGATTACCTTTATTGGATACACTTTGCCGAGGGTACTGCTATGCCACCATTGGTGATGTCGCTGGTGCTCAGCAGGATTGCAGAAACCCCGATGCCGTTTTTTGTGAAACCCATTGCCAAACAGATTTCTAACCGATTGCGCGAGGTGATGGTGGACAGGCATGTCCCCAATCATCTTGACCTGTTTGAGAAAACCCTCGGTAGCAATGAATTTCTTATCGGTAATGACCTCACCGGTGCCGATATCATGATGAGTTTTCCCATCGAAGCCGCTGCCTTGCGCGCTGATGCCGGCAAAGGTCGCCCCAATCTTTCAGCGTGGGTAAAGCGTATTCAATCGCGCCCCGCTTACCTAACGGCGCTGGAAAAAGGTGGGCCCTATGCTTTTGGGCCTGATGCGCAGTCTGGTGTTTGATGATAATTCTGGAAAGCTTCAGCTGCGTTCATGTTTTTATCCATCCCGGTTCGCCACAGGCCTGACGTTCCCAACACCAGGCACTAATTGACCGCTTATGCGTGGTCGAATGACGTTGAGTACGCGTTGAGGCGTTCCCTTGATCGGGTGCATCATTGCTTTATCGGCTTCGACGATTAATACACCACAAAACCCTGGCCACAGTCGTTTGCCAAATTTCTCCCAGCTGTTGGCATGGCGGTGGAAAATGTGCCACCCCGACGGAGGAAAATGTAGGGCGCGGCACCATGTTAATGGTACAAATAGGTTTCGTTCTAAAAGTCTTTTCAGTTGACCTCGCAACCAAGGCTGTCCTGCGGCCATGGGCGTTGTGTCAAATGCCGCCCAAAGCCCCCGGCGTTGTGCGGCAACAATGATCAGTTTGCCATCGTCAGTGAGTACGCGCCAAGCCTCGCGTAATAAACGACTTGCATCGCGGACCTCTTCTAACCCGTGCACTATCAGTATGCGATCCATGGATCGGTCCGGTAAAGGCCAGAAACCTTCATGAACAAGACAGGCTTTGTTCTGCTCATGGGTCGACTGAGGCGAAGTTGGATCGGCTGGTGATCGGGAGTTATGATGGTGCGCGTATGGCCAGCGCATCACCCCTTGAGCGTCAGGGGCCATAGCGATAAGAGTACGGGCCTTTTCAAACTGACCAAGATAAGGGGATGCAAACCCGAAACCGGCCATGCGTACCCAGTCAGCATCGTCCCACAACTGCGCAATCTCACCGCGAATGATGTCGCGTGCTGTTTGCCCTAAAGGGCTTTCGTAAAAATGATGCAGATCCAGAATGTCTGTGCGCATAATTGCCCAATATGGAAGATTGTTACACTCGATTATTTATATCTAAGAGCGTAAAGGAAGTCTCAGTGAGACGCTATCTCCGGACGCATTATTAAAAAATGCGTGCAGGATCGTGAGAGGATAATGGTTATGGGTCTTGAAGTTTACCAGTTTGCCTGTCTGTCAGATAATTATGGATATCTGATCCGTGATGATGCAACGGAGAAGGTTGCAGCTATTGACACGCCAGATGTCACTGCGATCAATCAGGCTCTTGCACAAAAGAAGTGGACATTGACCGATATTTTTAACACCCACCATCATTATGACCATGCCGGGGGTAATCTGGCGCTGAAAGAGCAATGGCAATGTATCATCACTGGTCCGCGAGCAGAAGCAGCACGCATACCCGGTATTGATCGCCAGGTGGGTGATGGCGATGTTGTTGAGCTGGGGGATAGCAAGGCAAATGTGTTTGATACGCCGGGGCATACTGCTGGCCATATAGTTTATCATTTTGAACAAGATGGCGCGGCATTTGTGGGGGATACCATTTTTGCTTTAGGCTGCGGTCGATTGTTCGAAGGCACCCCGCAACAAATGTGGACATCTTTGTCCAAGGTCGCCCAATGGCCTGCTGAGACTTTGATTTATTGCGCTCATGAATATACACAAGCGAATGCAAAGTTTGCCTTGAGTGTAGATGGGCAAAACCCTGATCTGCTTCAGCGTAATGAAGAGATCAACGCGCTTCGTGCTGATGGTAAGCCAACAGTGCCCACAACAGTGGCTCTTGAGCTATCAACCAACCCGTTCTTGCGCCCGGACGCGCCCGGTGTGCGGGCCGGCGTCGATATGCCCGATGCGGAAATTGTCGATGTTTTTGCTGAAGTGAGGCGGCGCAAGGATAATTTTTAATGTCACCGATTTTTCAT
>CAZGVP010000012.1:0-8631 GCA_964529135.1 uncultured Caulobacterales bacterium
TTTAATCTGTTGATTTCACTTACGCAATCATGATTCACGACTCCCTTTAGGGAGTTGATGATGGCACGATTTGATCTTACGGATGATGAGTGGGCGGCGATAGAGCCTTTGCTACCCAAAAAGGGCCGTGACCCAGCACGCAAGGACGATCGCAAAATACTAAACGGGATTTTCTATATCTTGCGTACAGGTGCGCCGTGGCGCGATTTGCCTGAGCGGTACGGCCCTCGTACGACCGTCTATAATCGTTACGTCAGATGGGGTGAGCGTGGTGTCTGGAAAGATATATTTGATCGGCTTACTGATGAATGTGAAGACAGCCTGGTCTTCGTCGATGCTTCAATAGTTAAAGCACACCGCTCAGCGAGCGGTGCAAAGGGGGGGAACTGGCGCAAGGTATTGGACGCTCACGCGGCGGTCGCACAAGTAAGGTTCATGCGGCCGTAGATGCATTGGGACGCCCATTGCGACTGGAGATCAGTGGCGGGCAAGTCCACGATAGCCAGGTGATGGATGCCTTTCTCGACTGGGAAAAACCACCGCTCGCCATTGTCGCGGATAAGGCATATGGCAGCCAGAAAATCAGACAACAAATAGCGGACGAAGGCGCACTCGCCGTAATACCGTCCAAGAGTAACGCACGAAATCCAATCCCGCACGACACCAATATCTATGCCATGCGAAACAATGTTGAACGCTTCTTTTGCAACATGAAAGACATGCGGCGGCTCAGCTCGCGTTTCGAAAAACTCGCTAAAAACTTCCAATCGATGCTATATATATTTGCCATCAGGTGCTGGTTGAAATGAGTCCACACCCTAGTCCCAAGGCCCGCTAGAGCTAGTGGGCACACTGGTAAAGGTTCCAGAACCAGTGCCAGCACGCATCGCCATCAACTTGTCTATACGGTTTTGTGTCGCTGGGTGAGTAGAAAATAGCTTGTCAGAACCACTGCCGTTCAAAGGGTTGATAATCATTAACTGTCCCGTCTCTGGGTGACGTTCTGCAGTCGCATTAGGGATGCGAGCTGCACCTTGAGAAATCTTTGCAAGAGCCGAAGCGAGCCACTCTGGATGGCCACAAATCTCTGCCCCACCCTTGTCTGCCTCATATTCACGTGACCGACTTATCGCCATCTGCACCAATCCTGCAGCCATAGGCGCGAGAAACATAATTGCCAAACTGCCCAGTATTCCACCATTGTTACGGTTACCGCCGAAGAACATCGCAAAATTTGCAAGCATAGTAATCGCGCCCGCAAAGGTTGCCGTAATTGTCATTGTTAATGTATCGCGATTTTTCACATGTGCTAATTCATGAGCCATCACACCAGCGACTTCTTGTTCTGTCAGTATGCTTAGTAAACCAGTGGTCGCAGCCACTGCTGCATTTGCAGGATTACGCCCCGTTGCAAAGGCATTAGGTTGATCATTTTGAATGATATAAATTTTTGGTACTGGCATACCAGCATTAATCGCCATTTCTCTTGTCTTAATGGCGTATCGACGAACCACACCCGAACTGTGGTTTTCATCAACCTCCTCAGCCTTATACATTTTCAGAACAATTTTATCAGCATTCCAGTAGCTAAAAATATTGGTCATTACCGCAAATCCCAGCGCCAGCACCATGCCCGTTGTCCCACCAAGCATGAGGCCAATCCCGCCAAAGAGCGCCGTCATCGCTGCAAGCAATATCCCTGTTTTGAAAAAATTCATCTGCGTTAGGTCTCCTCGTTATTAATGCAACCACACCTCAACTAGTATTCAAGTATTGTGGAGCCGTCTGCCTCAGCTATATATGTGAATAGAAAAACGCTGCTTCAAGGTTGAAACGAACTGCCATGCCACCTGAATCCTTTAAATCAACAAACTCACAAGCCATAAAAGTAACACCAAAACGCGACCTGCCCGCAGCGGCTGTTCGGGCTTTGCGTGAAGCTGAGGAGCGCAGGGCCGCAACGGATCGCCCTGCGAAACATAAAACGCCCGAAAAAGGCGGCCCCAAAGGTGAAGAACCCACCCGATATGGTGATTGGGAGCGCAGTGGACGTGCAGTTGATTTTTAAAATATTAATTGATTTTTTCAATTTTAATGATATTAATAAGTCATGATTCGTTCTTTCGGACTTATATTAATACTGATCCTGTCGGCTTACCCTAGCCCTTTCCCCCCCGCTTCAAGTGGCAATGGCCCGCTCGGTCATGGATTTCTCGGATTAGCATATGCGAAAGATCGGATTGCCGGCCCTATTCCGGCAGTGATCGAGCGGGTAGTCGATGGAGACACGGTGCGCGTACGGGCAAAAATCTGGCTGGAACAGGAACTGGAAGTATCGGTGCCGGTCGCCAAAATCGATGCGCCGGAACTCTTCAGGCCGAAATGCCCGGCTGAGAAAGAACATGCCCGCGCCGCCAAAAATTATGTTCAGGGGTTTTTCGTGGATGGAACAGCTTGGTTGCATGAGATAGAATCTGGAAAGTATGCAGGCCGCGTAGTCGCTCGCCTAACCAATGCTCACGGAGAGGATCTCGGCAAGATGCTAGTGGCACAAGACTACGCTGTGTTCAAAAAACGCGGTAACTGGTGCAGGTAATCTTGCATAGGTAATACATCCCACTTACAAATCAAATCTCAACTACGGCCACAATGAGATTTCATGACTTATATAAAAACCATTCCATACACGGATGCAACTGGGCGGCTGCGCACTCTTTATGATCGCATAAAGGGGCCCGATGATAATGTTGATAACATCATGATAGCCCATAGTTTGCGCCCACACACGATGGAGGGACATATGGCAATCTATAAATATGTGCTTCATCATTCAGGCAACAAAGTACCAAAATGGTTTCTTGAAGTCATTGGCGTATGGGTCAGCATGTTGAATAATTGCCCTTATTGCGTGGAGCATCATTTTGCCGGACTTAGACGCTTGATCAACAATGATAATAAAGCAAACACGATTCGCAACGCATTAGCCAAGCGCGATATCGCCGCGACCACGCTAATCCCGGCACAATGCGCCGCCCTGAAATATGCTGAAGCCCTTACGCTTTCACCAGCGGTGATCAACCAAACTATGATCAATGAATTGCGTGAGGCTGGATATAGCGATGGCGAAATCCTGGAGATTAATCAAGTTGCAGCCTACTTTAGCTACGCAAACCGCACCGTGCTCGGCCTTGGCGTTAACACGCAAGGTGACATTATCGGCCTCTCACCAGGCAATAGCGAAGACTCCGATGACTGGTCACATGGATAATAACAACTATTAAAACTGCTCACACCAACCTTAAATTCAAATAACAAAATCAGTGCTAAAATAAAAAATCCTCATTGTTCAAATCAACAATGCTAACGCCAATCAAGGTAATGGTATTACCTTCACCATCATCAATGAATGCATCTGAACCGTTTTGCGTAAGATGATTTGCCACTAGATCAGCAAAATCTACTATTTCTGAAACATTGGATAAATCAATGCGTTCAGCATTGCTCAAAGATGCAAAATCGGTGATGACGTCCTCACCAAAACCGTCGTCAAATTCGAATCTGTCCGCATTAAAGCCGCCTGTGATCGTGTCGTTACCTGATCCACCATTGAGTGTATCAAAACCACCAAGGCCAGATAAGATATCGTTCCCATCTCCGCCGCTAATGATATCAATGCCAGTACCACCAAAAACAAAATCATCGCCGGCGCCACCATCTAGAGTATCATTATTCGAACCCCCACGTATGATATCAATACCGTCACCCCCAAAGACAATGTCATCGCCATTACCACCAAAGGCTCTATCATCACCATTATCCCCATTAAGCGTATCTTGTCGATTTCCACCAAGAAGAAGGTCATTACCATCACCACCGGTAAGGCTATCTCGACCAAGATTTCCACCAAGAGTATCTGCACCAGCACCCCCATCTAGAATATCATTTTGAGCATTACCAGTAAGAAGATCTCGCCCTCCCAGACCAAATATCTGGTCACTGCCACCGAGCGCATCGATGACATCATTGCGATCAGTACCAAAAATGGTATCATCACCAGCGGTGATTGTTCCAACCACTGACTGTTGAAACTCAACAGCACCAATATCAACAATAGTTGTACTTAGACGACCCAAACCTCTAGCATCAAGGGGGAGTATTTCTGCAAAATCCCCGTCATTATCAAGATCAAAAAAATCAACCGGTAACAACGAATTATCTCCACCATTAATTGCAGCGCTTGTACCAAGCAAAGCAACAGTTAGAACAGATCCGCCATTATCTCCTAGAACACCACCTAGAGTGCTACCATCAGCACCGGGAGCGGTTAGAACGAAAAAATCAGCCGCGTTACCTCCAACAATCGAATTGTTATTAGTAAATGCTCCTCCAGAAATATCCGAACCTGTTCCATTTCCAACAATAAGGCTATTATTCAGAGTCAATGTTGACCCTCCCAGATTGATAATCGCCTCTCCAGATGCTCCGGCGTTATTACCTGTAATAGTCGAATTTGTAATCGTAAATACAGATGCATTCGAAATAGCACCTCCGGTGGCCAAGGTCTCGTTATTCACCACTGTAGAATTGATCAAAGAAAGCTCCGCCCCACCCCGGTTCCTGATCGCACCTGGGCCAAAAAAACCAGTGGAATTATTACTGATAGTAGAATTGATAATCGTCAAATTGCCAAAATTTTCTATCGCGCCTGCTTCGGTCGCAGTATTATTCGAGATTGTGCTATTCGAAATCGTCGCAACTACGTTACTAAAAGTACCGCTAATAGATACTGCACCACCGGCGCCAGCATCACCATTGATTAATTTTAATGCATTGAGCCCTGTAGTAATAGTGGTACCAATCGGTGCAGAAAAGAAGAATGCGCGGCTATCCATATTGGCATCAATAGTAATATCAGCTTTATCATCATTATTGATATCGCCATTGATGGTTAGATCGGAATTAACGACCAGGTTTCCATTTGTGAGAGTAATGGTTTGGCCGATAAAACCAGAAGCAAAGCTGATCGTATCAGCACCAGGGTTTACGCTGGCCAAGGCAATAGCTTCTCGTAGTGAGATATCCCCACTACCACCAAAATTCAAAAAAGAAACTTCCCCATTTTCAAGTATGTCATCAAGCTCATCATTAAGTGTAGTTACAGTAAAATTTGTCATCACTAACTCTATATTTATTCATGAAAATCAATACACTAACCATAATGCAATGTCAACAAAAATGCGCGCAAATAATAGCACCACAAAGAGAATTACCTAACGCAGAAAATTTAAAACTAGCGCCAAAATAACCATCTAAAATTCACAACCACTAGAGTATTTCATGTAAATGGTATTTGCACACGGAAACCTTGAAATTTTATTGATGAATTCAATCTTTCTACAGATTAAATACCCTTAACCCAGGCTTTCACGTTTCATTTCCAACTCAAGCCATTCCTCTTCCGCAGACGCAAGAGCAACTTCGGCATGTTCAAGCTTTTTAATAGTTTTGGTGAATAGATCCGGATCACGCCGAAAGAGTTCAGCAGGTTCCAAAATTTTCCGGCAGGCAGCAATTTCCTCTTCCAGTACCGCTATTTTTCCAGGTAATTTTTCAAGTGCATACTTTTCTTTGTAGCTAAGCTTCGCCCTACGCACTTGCGAAGAACTCCCGGTATGTTTTGCCTCGTTATCAGAACCCTGTTTTTCTGCACTCGAAACTTTATGGCCAGAGGTTTCTTTCAGAGTTTTATACTTTGCGACTTTATTATTACTTTTTTGTTGTGCGCGCATATCAGAATAGCCACCTGCATATCGCACCCACTTACCTGGAGGGTCACTTGGGTCACGCGCGATTACAGACGTTACTGTACGATCCAAAAAAGACCGGTCATGGCTCACCAATATTAGTGTACCTTGATAATCCCCGAGCATATCTTGCAAGAGGTCAAGCGTTTCAAGATCAAGATCGTTGGTCGGCTCATCGAGAACTAAAAGGTTAGAAGGTTTTGCCAAAGCGGCAGCTAAAGCCAGCCTCCCCCTTTCCCCTCCAGACAAAGCCTCCACTGGCGAACGCCATTGCTCTGCCGTGAATAGAAAATCCTGCAAATAACTCGCAACGTGGCGCTTATTGTCGCCAAGGGTTACAAAATCTCCACGCCCGTCTGTAATTGCATCTGCAACACGCACCCCAGGTTTCAAGCTCTCCCTACGCTGATCAAGAGAAACAATATTAAGAGAGGTCCCAATCTTGATGTCGCCCTTATCTGGTGGCAACATACCGGTTAAAACCTTGAGCAATGTGGTTTTACCTGCACCATTATACCCAACAAGTCCGATACGCTCTCCACGAGTAATTCGTACAGAGAATTTTTTGATTATTTCACGATCACCAAACGATTTAGAAATCTCACCCACCTCAATCACCGCCTTACCAGAAGCGCCGGATTGGTTGACTGAGAACGTTACATTTTGTGGTGCCTGGCGGGCATTTTTATGTGCGGAGCGCAAATCCTGCAATTCTTTCATCCGACGAACATTCCGTTTGCGCCGTGCCGTAACACCATATCGCACCCAATGCTCTTCAGCGACAATCTTTCGGCCAAGCTTGTGATGTTCTGCAGCTTCTTCGTCCAGCACCTTGTCGCGCCAATCTTCAAAGCCCT
Organism: uncultured Caulobacterales bacterium; assembly: GCA_964529135.1. Classification (GTDB taxonomy): domain Bacteria; phylum Pseudomonadota; class Alphaproteobacteria; order Caulobacterales; family Parvularculaceae; genus CALLPQ01. The sequence goes on from CAZGVP010000012.1 coordinate 6,662, forward strand.
TAAATCCTGCTTCTCGGGTTCTCGCTACTCCCCGATCCAGCCAAATACATTTGTCGGTTAAACTTTCCAGAAACTGACGGTCGTGCGAAATAAGCAAAAGTCCACCACGAAACCGGCGTAAATAATTTTCAAGCCACTCTATAGCAGCGATATCAAGGTGATTTGTCGGCTCGTCAAGCATCAAAATATCTGGATCATGAGAAATAGCGCGGATCAAAGCAGCCTTTCGCGCTTCCCCTCCAGAAAGTGTTGCAATGTCCATATCCTCACTAATGCCCAACGCTTCCATCAAGGGCGCCATCTCATGTGGTTGGGCCCCCGCAGAAAACCCCGCCTCTATTGCACCAAGATACTCAGCCACTGTTTCAAAACCGGACAAATCTGGTTCTTGCGGCAGATAGAGCACCGTTGCACCTGAATCAACAAATCTGGTGCCACCATCAGCCTCAACCTTACCGGCAATGATTTTCATTAATGTTGATTTTCCAGATCCATTTCGCCCGACCAGCGCTATGCGTTCACGCGCGCCAATCGCCAATCCAATGCCTGCGAAAAGAGCATCGCCTCCAAAAGTCAGATGAATATCTTCAAGGGTCAGAAGTGGGGGAGCCATAGAAAACAGAGTTCCTAGTAAAAATGGGTGCAAACGATGCATGTTTTCTACACATGCCTACATACTGAAAAATTTTCCACCAGAATTCAGGCTTTTATCGATGGAGACGCCTGGAAGCTTTAAAAGGAGACTATTACCCATAACGAGAAGATATGTATTGCAGTTACATTTTAGAGTTCAGGCGAGTAACCCGGTCTATTTTTATGGTACTAAAATAACACACATGACATCAAAATATCGTGACCGACACGTCAGACACGATCTTAGAACAATAATCCTGGATTTACTGAAGAAACTAAGAGCAGGGACGCTCAACACTCAATCGCAAAATAAATCGTTTAATTTCAAAAGCTTAATTGTTATATTTGGAGAGTTATCTGCAAAATTCCAGACTCAGACAAAACAATACAATTAACCTCACAATCGCTTTGCAACCCATCATAAATTCTCAAAATCAACCTCAGCTGTTTCAAGTTCTTCCGCTAATAATTGCATATACTCGCGAAGTGAATTGGGCATTTGAGGGTCATCATTTGAGGGATCCAGCGCCTCATCAAAAAAAACATCCAGAACATTTTTATTATATTTTTCAATAGGTTGATTGGGAATACCCCAAACGTATACACCAAGAGCCCCGCTAATTATAGCTATTGACTGGCGCAATCCATAGTACAGTTTACGCATTATAACCCGAAGCATATGCCACCCTAAGCGGGCGGTATAAACCTTGTTTGATGGATTTATTCGGTTCAGTTTTTCCATCTATCCTTACTGAATAGTTAACCAACTCTTGGATTTTGTCCCAATATGGGATATGTTTATTCCCAGTAAATATAATTCAACATTCAGTAATGGGGACTAATCATGTCAAAACAGGACGTACGTAAAGAGCAAATTGCCCTTCTTAGATTCGAAAACCTACTAGTAGAGATGGCTGACGCATTATCAGCAGGTGCTGCTGTAGCAACGTCTACCGATAGCAAGCTACGTTCGAATGCCGGATCTGAGCATTACGAAAATATGAAAAAAGCCCTCATTAACCTTGCTGAAACAACATCAAAAGCTCACGATTCCTTAATGAATATCACTGTAAGCTCCAACGCAAGAATGATCGATGTGGAGGCTTTATCAGCAAGAAAAATTAATGAAAACACCGAAATTAAGCACATTGATCAACACGTTGGAAAACCAAGGGTTGCTGATGCTGTAAAAGGAAAACTTGTTGACCAGCACGTTGGAAAACCAAGAGTTGCTGATGCTGTAAAAGGAAAACTTGTTGACCAGCACGTTGGAAAACCAAGAGTTGCTGATGCTGTAAAAGGAAAACTTGTTGACCAGCACGTTGGAAAACCAAGGG
>CAZGVP010000012.1:8731-21398 GCA_964529135.1 uncultured Caulobacterales bacterium
GGGTTGCTGATGCTGTAAAAGGAAAACTTGTTGACCAGCACGTTGGAAAACCAAGAGTCGGAGAAGTCGTAAAATCAAAGCTCTCTACATCATAACTATAGTTTATTATGGCGCACTATTAAGTGCGGCATTATTTTTTGCATATAAATCAAACTATTCAGTTATCAAGAAGGCAGTACATGCGCTTTTAGTATATACACTTTTGAGTTTTCTTTTTACTGCCTTCATTAATGGTGATGAAAGCCGCCTCCTCATTTATAAATTATCTCTTATGATGGGCGGTTTTTTTCTTGCTAGCGTTTACTGGGGACTTACAGACTCAGGGTGGTTTTCAGCACCACTTTTCTTTTTGCAGATTGGGTTATTGTGGGCATTATTCTATTTTATTACGGTTAACCCGGATATAATCACATTTGCCCTTATCTATAACCGTTTTGCAGATTTGGCGTATTTTTTCATTATAGGAAGCTCTATTTATCGCATCCGCGCGATAAATAGACTGAAATTAAAGAAGCAGTTGGAAAATATGGTCGAAGCTGATCTAAACGAATTTCACGAAGAGCTTTCTCCGAAAAAATTTCCATTTCATCGATATCACGAATATATCAAGGAATAGCTGATACATTGTCGCTACAGTTGAGCTTGATATTTATGCTCTTTGCGCTCTCCTGAAATTCCTGTACTACCACTGATGTATCCCTTTCCTGACCAGAGGTTTGTTCATGCGCAAGTTCTTTATACTCACCGTTTCATGTTTTGCTTTACCGATCAGTGCCTGCAGTGGCGAAAAAAGTACTGAAACAGGCACACCGTCGGCTGAGACTGAGATAGCTGCTACTGCTACCGCTACTGAAGTGGAAGGCGACTCTTCTCTTGAAGAAAACGCAATCAATAGCAAGACAGAAGCAGAGATTGCCAAACTGGCAGCAGACAATCTTGAGGCATCAAAAACATTCCTTGCTGAAAATGCGTTAAGAGAAGAAATTACTGTTCTGCCCAGCGGCCTGCAATATGAAATTTTGGAAACAGGCCCCAAAGGTAGTCCTGCACTACAGCCAGGTGATATTGTCGATATTGATTACACTTGGTCCCACAGTGACGGAACCATATTTGATTCATCGAAAACGCGAGGCGGCCTCGCGCGAACACCATTAATTCCGGCCCTTGGCAAAGGCATTTTTGAGGGCATGTCGCTAATGAATATCGGTGATCGATACCGTTTTACGCTTCCCTCAGATTTAGCGTTCGGAGAAACAGGCACTCCCGATGGCATCATCGGCCCTAACGAAGCTTTGATATTTGAAGTCAATGTCACAAATCTTGCGAGCAGCCCGTCGGCTAATTTAAACAAAGCCAGCACATTCCTTTCAGAAAATGCGCAAAAGGAAGGCATAAAAACAACCAAGACTGGCCTGCAATACAAAATTTTATCCAAAGGCTCAGCGGAAACTCAAAGCCCTACCCCCACTAACACTGTGCGCGTACATTATAAGGGTACACTGGTCGATGGAACAGAATTTGATAGTTCTTATGAACGTGGCGAACCAATTGAGTTTGGAGTGCAGGGCGTAATTCCTGGCTGGACGGAAGGGTTACAGTTAATGTCGGTTGGCGATAAATTCCAATTTTTTATTCCACCAGAACTTGGTTATGGCGAACGCGGCACACCCGGGGGGCCGATTGGCCCCAATGAGGCATTGATATTTGAAGTCGAGCTACTCGAAGTAAAATAAACCCTTCGTACAGAGATCACCTCCCATGACTGAAGCTAAGAACCGCACAGCATTCTCCACACGTGTTATTCATGCTGGCCAGTATCACGATCCTGCAACAGGCGCGGTGATGACACCGATCTATGCAACCTCAACATATGCACAAGAAAGCCCGGGTGTACACAAAGGCTTCGAATATTCGCGAAGTCATAACCCAACACGTTTTGCTTATGAACGATGCATTGCTGATTTAGAAAATGGATCACGAGGGTTTGCATTTGCTTCTGGTATGGCCGCAATAAGCACCTTACTGGAAGTCTTCCCGGCTGGCAGTCATATTATCGCAATGGATGATGTGTACGGTGGCACGTTCCGGGTTTTTGAAAATGTGCGAAAAAAATCTGCAAATCTAGATTTTACTTTTGTGGATATGACTGATCCAGACAATATTGCGAGCGCAATTCGCCCTGAAACCAAAATGATCTGGCTAGAAACGCCAACCAATCCTCTTTTGAAAATTGTTGATATAGAAAAGATTTCACGCGTTGCGTCAAAACATGATTTGCTGGTTGGTTGCGATAATACATTTGCTTCACCTTGGTGCCAACGCCCTCTTGACTTGGGTGCAGACATAGTCATGCACTCAGCTACCAAATATTTAAACGGCCACTCAGATATGGTTGGCGGTATTCTTGTAACAAAAGATAAATCTCTTGGTGAGCAGGTTGAGTATCTTCAAAATGCTGTCGGCGGCGTGCAAGGCCCATTTGACTCATTCCTAGCCTTGCGCGGCCTCAAAACCCTTGCATTACGGATGGAACGTCACTGTCAGAGCGCAGCCGAACTTGCATCTTGGCTTGAGCAACACCCAGCTGTAGATCGTGTTGTATATCCGGGGCTTACATCACATCCCGGTCACGAAATCGCCAGGCACCAGATGGATGGTTTTGGTGGCATGGTGACCATTTTCCTCAAGGCTGGCTTGACCGCAGCCAAGAAAATGCTAGAGCGAGTAGAGCTATTCACGCTAGCAGAAAGCCTTGGCGGAGTTGAAAGCCTGATCGAACACCCTGGCATCATGACACACGCATCTATTCCATTAGAGCGAAGAGAAGAATTAGGTGTCGATGATGCACTTGTGCGGCTTTCCGTCGGCATTGAATCAGTTACGGACCTTAGAGCTGATTTAGACCAAGCACTCAAAAACCTTTAACATCAACTATAAACGCTCACCACTTCCTTATATACTCCTCAGAACCGGATATACAGCTTGTTTACCGACACGCTAAAAATATAGTACATTCATAAGAATAGACTGTACATCAAGGGAGCCTTCATGACGCGTTTGTATCTTCTTATCATCATCACTTTGGGAATTTTTATTACGCGTCAAGCATACGCAGAATCAATAGATTTCTACAAAATTCCGGGCACAGATTATAATTCTGAAATCACCACGCCTGATGCGTTCATTGGTTATGGATTGGGGGAAAAACCTGTGCGCCATGATATCATGGTTGGATATTTGCGTTCCCTTGCCAGACAGTCAAACAGAATAAAAACCGAGACCATTGGCTTTAGCCATGAAGGACGCCCTATCTTATCTTTTGTTGTATCTTCGCCGGAAAACATTGCGCGCATTGACGAGATTCGCAAAAATCATAAGAAGAAAATATCCAATACGGACACTCGCGAAAATGACCCCGTTATCGTTTGGTTAAATTACGGTGTACACGGTGCAGAATCTTCTGGTATGGACGCTGCAATTCCAACCCTTTATCATCTTGCTGCAGCTGAAAGTAACGACATTGATCGCATATTAAAAGATACAGTAATTATCATTATAGCTGTCTTTAATCCGGACGGACACTCTCGACGGGTCAATCACGTCTACACCTATGACAGCGTCACCAATGTAACTGACCCAAACCACCAAGCACATAATTTATGGATAGAAGCACGCACTAACCATTACTGGTTTGACTTGAATCGGGATTGGCTGTTGTTAACTCAACCGGAATCTCAAGCTTGGATAAAAGTATGGCATGACTGGAAGCCGAATGTATCAGCTGATTTTCATGAGATGGGCTCAAATGCTTCATACTATTTTCACCCTGGTGAACCACAACGTAAAAATCCCCTGATCCCTGATCGCGCTCGTGAATTGTTATCTTCAATTTCCGAAGAACATGCAGCATGGTTAGATACTCAAGGTGAGCTTTACACTTCAGAAGAAGGGTTTGATAATTTCTATATAGGCAAGGGATCGACCTACCCTGGTGTCAATGGTTCGGTTGGTATTCTTTTTGAGGCCGCCGCCGCACGTGGTGGCGAAATTGAAACCGACAATGGCATTCGCAGATATGCGCAAAATATCAATATTCACTTCAATACCTCCCTAACTACCATTGCAGGCGCTCTTAAGAACCGAAACGACCTGCTCTCCTATCAGAGGGATTTTTTCTTACGAGCCGACCGTGCTGCGCGTGCTGACGATATAAAAGCTTGGGTAGTTACAGCAGGCGGCGACCATGCTCGTCTCGACGCATTCGCAACAGTCTTAAAGGGTCACGACATTGATGTACGATCATTAGCGCGCGACCTGACACTCAATGACAAAACATTTTTTGCCGGGCAAAGCCTGATCATCCCAATGACGCAGCATCAATACACTATGCTCAAGGGTATTTTTGATCGTGTTACCACGTTTCAAGAAGCAGTATTTTATGATGTATCTGGATGGACACTCCCTCTAGCATACGATCTGGATACCGAAACACTTGATAGTTTCAGATTTAATCAAAGCTTGCTTGGGTCCCCTTCTGATTTTCCAGGAACAAAACCTGCACTACCCATAGATAAAGCAACTTATGGGTATGTTTTTTCATGGAGTGATTATTTTGCACCAAAAGCGCTATATAAATTCATGAAAGCTGGGGCCCGGCCAAGGGTTCTAATGCAACCAAAACAATTTCAAATTTCAGAAGAAATAATCACCTTAGACCGTGGCTCAATATTTATTCCTGTATCTACAGCAGAGGCAACTGCGGCAGTACTACACTCAACAGCTATTGATATTGCTAAATCTGGTAACACCATAGTGCATGCAATAAATTCTGGAAATGCCATTACCGGTACAGGTGATCTTGGCGCAAGAAGTAGCGTTAGGACGCTAAGCGAGCCAAAAATTCTTTTATTATTTGACAATGGTGGCACACGTTACGCCGCAGGGCAGTTATGGCACTTATTGGATCGGAAGATGGAGATTCCAGTAACACTCCGAAAAAAAGGGGACATCTCTTCTATAAACATAGATGAGTATACGCATATCTTACTACCCGGAGGTGGTGCAAACCTTGAACCAAAGCACGCAGAAACCCTTTCTACATGGATAAAAAAAGGCGGCATATTCATAGCAACTAAAAATGCGTCAAGCTGGGCGTACAAATCTCTACTCACCACAACAATGAATGAGGCTACTCCTAACCTTGAAAAGGCAGAACCTATACGGAGCGACTATGCCACCAAAGGGTTAGCAGATGCCGAGCATCTTATTGGTGGCGCCTTATTTGAAAGCGACCTGGATATTACTCATCCGTTAGGTTTCGGTTTTACTGACAGATCAATAGCGACCATGCGTGCCTCAACGGCAGTTCTTCCAAAACCAGAAGATCCGTATGCAGTTATTGCGCAATACACTGAACAACCATTATTGTCTGGGTATGCTTCAGATAAACGTCTTGGGGAAATTGCCGGAACACCTATGTTAACAGCCAATAAACTGGGGCAAGGGAGCATAATTTTATTTGCCGATGACCCCTCATTTAGAGCCACCTTCCTGGGGGCAGACAAACTCGTGCTGAATGCAATATTCTTTGGGTCTCTTTTTGATAAAGCTAGAAATCCATAATGCTACCCCACACCCACGGCGGGCTAATTAGCCTTTGATTGTCACAAAAAAAGCAACGCCGCCTCCGTAAGGAAGCGGCGTTGCCCGGGATATCGTCGGCGGGGGAGAAGCCGACGATTCATTTAAGCCAGGCTGCTAAAACAGCGCCATTGCCAATACAAAAATCAAACACTGACAGTATTTAAACTCCACAGACAAGCCTTACTATCAATTTTTTTTAATTACCTTTATTAACTAATATGGATCGATATGTACCTTTGCCCCGCACGATTCAGTAGTTTAATCATCCAGCATTGATATAGAATCGCGCAAAGGCGGTCAACTTGATTTTTCCTCAGCACTAAATCCTTTTAAAAAATCTAGTATATCAAGATGCCAAAATTCGCCTATCGCTATAAAAAATGATACCGTTATTAACCTTATAAATATTCTTTTTTATGAAAGATTCTCATGGCCTCTATTGCCGACCAAATTAATAACGCGGTAGCCCCAGTGAGTGCTGTGGCTAACGAGCTTATATTTTTCTCAATTCCATTCTTCGGTGTGCGTTTACCACTTGTAGTTGTATGGTTACTAATCGCTGCCATCATCTTAACAGTTTCCCTTCGGTTTATAAATTTCCGCGGTTTCCTGCATGCGATCGATTTAACATTCAACCGCCCCGAGACTTCCGAAACCACACCTGGTGAAATCTCCCATTTTCAAGCGCTGACATCTGCACTCTCAGGAACGGTTGGCCTTGGCAACATCGCATCTGTTCCGATCGCAATTGTGCTCGGGGGGCCTGGCGCAATGGTCTGGATGATTCTGGCGGGATTATTTGGCATGACATCCAAGTTTGCTGAATGCGCGCTAGCCGTTAAGTACCGCAAAACCAATCCAGATGGTAGCGTGCGTGGCGGACCTATGTATTATATAGAAGACTCATTCAAACGTCGGGGCATGGGCGTTATAGGCAAAGGGTTCGCTATCTTTTTTGCCATCATGACAATTGGTGCTTCCGTAAGTGTCTTCCAAGTAAACCAGGCCCACGCACAATTTGCCAGCGTCACTGGTCACTCAGCACCACTATTATTTGGTGTGGTTATGGCAAGTGGCGTCGCCATTGTGATTATATCAGGTATAAAAACCATCGGACGGGTTACATCTATCTTGGTACCTTTAATGGGTCTGATTTACCTAGGAGCGGGTCTAACAATAATTTTGGCTAACCTGCCAGCGGTACCGGGGGCGATTGTCTTGATCTTTAAAAGCGCCTTTGGCCTTGAGGCCGCAGGTGGCGGGCTAGTTGGTGCCTTAATTATCGGCATTCAACGCGCAACTTATTCTAGTGAGGCAGGTGTCGGCTCAGCAGCGATCGCTCATGCTGCAGTACGAACAAACGAACCATTAACGGAAGGCTATGTCGCACTTCTTGAGCCGTTCATAGATACAGTCATTGTATGTTCCATTACCGCCCTCGTCATCATTTTAACTGGCGTCTACGAACCTTATGTCGGCACCAATAATTTACAAGGGATTGTAATCACGTCCGCTGCTTTTGAGAGCATGTTTAGCTGGTACCCAATTATCTTATTAGTGTCGGTTCTTCTGTTTGCGTTTTCAACACTTGTAGCCTGGGCTTATTATGGCGCGCAAGCAGCAGGCTATCTTTTCGGTAACACGCGTGCTGTTGATGTTACATTCAAACTGCTACTATGCCTTGCACTGTCCACAGGTGCTGCGATCCAACTATCAGCCATCGTTGACTTTATTGATGCCATGCTATTTGGAATGTGCATTCCAAATATCATAGCGCTCTACTTGTTATTACCAGAGTTAAAGCGGGACGTGTTGGCTTATGAGATAAAAAATAAACTTTGATGGCTCAAGATAAACCGAGTTTTTTTGAAAACTCTGAATTCTTTGCTTGTGCACTTTTAAATGCTGGGCGCGCAGCTAACCTTTCCAGATAGTCTGCAAACGGCGGTTTTCGTTCAAGTGCGCCAAACATAGCCGCAAAATTTAATGTTGATCCTAAAACAATATCCGCAGTTGAAAATGTATCGCCCAATAACCATGGCCCATCCTCCAACGCACGTGCAATTACCTCAGTAACTTGAGAAAAATTCCCGTGCCCGACGGAGGCAGGATTTTCTCGAACTGTCCCGGAAAATTTATCTAGCATCGCAGGCTCTACACAAGCTGATCCATAAAAAAGCCACCGAAAATATGCCCCTCTTACAGGGTCATTAAACTCTGGGGCCAGGTTTTTCTCTGGGTATGCGTCTGCCAAATAAGCACAAATAGCTGCCGCCTCAGTAATGACGACATCATTCACTTTGAGGGCTGGAATTTTCCCAAGAGGATTAACCGCAAGAAAATCATGTTGCTTCTGATCGCCTTCTCGAATGTTGACCAGACGTATATCACAAATACTACCTAATTCTTCATTCATCCAGAACGCTGTTTCGCTCCGCGACTGTGGGCAATGATAAAGCACTGGTTTGGTCAGCATAATTTTTCCTCCTCGTTTTTTTTATAGAGAGAATAGAGACAAACTCCGGTAATAGTGGCAAGCCCAATAGAGATAGCAATTGGAGCGCCGACTGGTCCAGCGACTGGCAAAAACAAAACCAATATTATGATTGTCGCAATCGCCCCAATAGTCTGAGCAAAGAGTATAAATCCGGCTCTTCCCGTTGCGAGCACCGCAGATTCCATAACCACTGTTAAAATACGCCAAACTTGCACCGCAGCCATAGACGCAATAAGTAATCCCGCTGGAGCAAATTCCGGTCCGCCAACTGTCGTGGCCAACCAATTGCGTAAAACCAAATACAACAATACCAAAGGTGCCGCAACCTTCAACGCACCAAAGGCAGACTTCCAGGCCACATCGCGCATAGCTATTTTTCCTTGCTCATTATGCACTTTTGAAAGCTCGGGAAAAGTTGCCTGATTTAACATATTTGTTGGATGCGCAATTAAGTTGGTCAGATTAATTGCAAGCTGAAAGAACCCGGACGCTGCACTGCCAAGCATAGCTCCAACGATAAGTACAGGAAGATTTGTATACGCTAATTCAATTGAACTGGATAAATTCGTCTTTACCATAAACCCAAACCAGGCAGGGTCTGATTTTTTTTCAGGTTTGCGAAATGATGGCAGCATATCCTTCTTCTTTAGTTCTCTCCACCCCAAGCACCAAATACTCACACCATCAATTACTGCACTTACAATCCACAAAGCTAAAAATTCTGGCAAACCACCTCCCGTAAAAAGAAAGATGATAGCCCCGACAAACCGCACTCCGGGCAAGATTGTCAATTGCCACCCGAGTAAACGAAATTTGTCAAACAGCCTTAAAACACCTGAGGGCGTCGCCGGAATAAGAAAAGGCGTTGCGATACAATAAGCATAAACGAGTGGCATCATATCATCTGGCCACCCCATTACACTTCCAATCAAGGGAGCAAAACCAAGAGCCATGACAATTGCCAGTACAGACCCAACAAAATCCATCTTAACGGTAAACCGGAGAAGTGAACGAAATGTTTCAATATTCCCAGCCACCAACATTGGTTCACCAAAGCGAATAACTGCCTGCCATGACTGGAACCGGGCAAGGCTTGCAATCACAAGAACGTAAGCATGCGCGAGAACCAAATAACCCATATTGGTCGGGCCAAGGCTTCGAGCTGCAATTGCTAAATAGGCGAGACTCAACACCCCACCCACAGCATTGCCACTGATCAGAGATCGTGCATTCCGAAATATTTTTGCCGTCGGGCTTATTGTTTTTACTTGTTCAGATTGCACTATCTTAGCCTGCACATAAGAAATTACCGGGCATCCAAATATCTATTTTCCACGTAGAAGCGATTCAACGATTTCTATATCAGCAGCCTTATCAACATCGATTGCCGCTTGTGCGAAAGGCAACTCGATCAATTCCGCACAAACACCTGTTTTACGCTCAATAGTTTCAAGTAATCCACGCTTTGAAAGCCTGCCCGAGAGATAACGCGCAGCTGTAATAACACCAATTTCGGACGCCATTTTCAACGGTTTTTTTCTATTGTCTTCAAGCCGCTTCCAAAATTGCAGCAACGGGTTTGCACCCCCAGCTTTTAGCCAAAACATATTGGCTCCAGAAAAAGAAATATCCTGCAACTTGATGAAGGTTCGTTTTGCCGTTGGATAATCAGTTTCAAAGATTTTCCTACTCACACAGCCAACCGCAACATGATGATGCTTCTCCTCAACGCTTGAGAGGAAATAATTTACCATCTCACTTGTTAACAATGGGTGATCGCAAGTGGTGGTCATTATTGTCGCATTTTCTGAAAGCGATTCAAGCACTTCAAGCATTGACGTGGCTGGCGACACCGCGGAAATTCTTACTTGGACAATCGGATCATTACCAATCAAATCAGCAAAATGCGTTTCCAACTGATCCGGTACAGCCACAATAATCTTCTTAAATTGATTACTGTTTTTCAGTGCCTCGATAACACGCGACAACATTGATTTTCCAGCAATCTCGATGAATGCTTTATGCGGGTATTTAGAGTCGCAAAGTGGATCTTTCGCTCCAACACGTTGTCCCGCAAGTATCAAAGCTGTCCGGGTAGTATGTGACACAAGACTTCCTCATAGGCTATTGAGGGGGGACCGTACTGCTTCTCCATAAGCAATCCAAGCTCTTTTGTAAAAAGCACAAAATAATCTAATCAATTGATTTTATTGATTAATATTCTCTCATGTTTTAGAGTTTGCTGGCACTGTCAATTATGACATTTTTTTGAATCGCTTATGTATTTTTTATGTGCTTTCTGCGACAATCAATATAACAATGAGAAGGCAATAAACGATGAGTTCTATCGGATTGATTATCAACGATAAGAGCAACAGGAGCGCGTCAATTATTGACGATCTTTTGTATATTGCCAGTCCTAAACACAATGTACGCACTGAAGTCTTAAACGGCATTTCTGGCCTGGGTAAAGCACTCACCGGTATGAACCGTAAAAATGTTGATACGCTTATTCTTGCCGGTGGTGATGGTACTATGCAGGCAACCTTCACAGAAAGTATCAATAGCAAGCGCTTTGACAAAATGCCTAATTATGTTGCACTGCCATGTGGTATGACAAATGTCATAGCGAATGATTGTGGTTTGAAAGGCGCACCCGCTCAAGCACTGGACAATTTTCTCTGGCGACACGAGCAAGGGAGTGTAAGCCCACATCAACGTAAATTACTTGGCGTATCTTCCGCACAAATGAATCCAGTATATGGGTTCTTTCTTGGCGCTGCTGGTTTTCATACCGCCGTTCAATTTAGCCGATCATCTGTTCAATCCAAAGGAGCCAAGCGTTCCCTGGCTCTTATTGCAAGTATCGCCAGCTCAGTTGCTAAGCTTGCATTTGATCGGGAAAATGCCGTCGACGAGATTACAATGGATTTCCTGGAAGGCGGCGCTCCGGGAGCGCCGGCTCATGAAACACAAGCTCTTTTTATGGCAACAACCCTAACAAAGCTTGGCTCTGGAGTATTTCCATTTTGGGGGCAAGGCAATGGTGCAATGAATAGCATGACGGTTTCGCATCCAGCAAAAAGGTTGATCCGTGCAGCCCCTTTTGTACTGCGTGGAAAATCACGACCCTGGTTTTCTGAATATGGCTTACACGGCTGGCGAGCAAACCAAATGGTAACGCGCTTCACCGGACCATTTGTATTTGATGGAGAAATTTTTCAAGCTAAAGAACAATACCCCGTCACATTCTCCACGAAATATAATGCTGACTTTTTATCCTGATAGTTGCAGGGTAAATTGTATAGAATTTTAACAGTTTCCGGAGCTTAACATTGGCGCCCTCCCCCCCTTCCCGGACAAAATATATTGCGTTATCCACTTCCCAACCGACACCTCCAGCCACTCAAACTCTTGCGATAGAGATCCAAAAAAAATACCCAAATTCAGGAGTACTCCTATATGGATCAGGAATCAGTATACTGAAAAATAAACCCTGCACAGAAGTTTTGTATGATTTCTACGTAATTGTCCCATCCTATAAATCCGCTTATAGCTCTTGGTTTTTAAGAACTTTTAATCGATTAATCCCACCTAATGTTTTTTATATTGAACATCAGACACCAGATGGATTTTTGCGTGCAAAATACGCAATTTTATCGATATCTCATTTTGAAAAACTGGTTAGCAAAAGAACATTTCATTCTTATTTTTGGGCACGTTTTGCACAACCATGTCGAATTGTATCCGCGCCAGAAGAAATAAAATCACGCCTTATTAAGACTTTTGAGAGTGCGATAGACACCTTCATCCACTGGTCCAGCCCTCTAATACACGAACAATCAGGCGATGACACCATCAGTAAAATTTGGCACGCGGGTTTGGCAAAATCTTATCAGGCTGAGCTGCGGGCTGAGCAACCAGAACGCGTCACCAAATTACTGGATAGTTATGGCACATGGCCACAGGAAGTAACGACACTACCTCCCGCAAAAAGATCCCGCCAATCAACCGTTTTTTCTTGGCGATTGCGATCTCTTCACGGGGGGGCTCTTTCAATATTACGTCTTTTAAAAGGTGCCTTCACCTTTGAAGGAGGCATAGATTATATAGCTTGGAAAATAAGTCGTCACGCCGGCTTCACCATTACAGTCAGAAAATGGGAACGCAAATGGCCGATATTAGGCGCACTATTTCTGGCCAGACGCTATTATCGAATGCGCAAAGAAACAAAATTTACAGATAGCTAGGTGTTTAGTCCCGGTGATGACAGCGCATGAAACATGCTCATTCCAGACTTCCTTGTCGAGCCATCGCACAAAGTGATTAAACAAAATTTTATGCGGGCCATACTGATCGCGAGGCGCATCTACCCGTCGACCACCAGTCTTTAATACATGAATGATACCCAAAATTACCCGGCGGTCATCAACTCGTTCAATACCACGCGTGCCTGTCGGCAGGTTTTACAGGCTCTATCATTATTAGCAATGTCAAAATCAGGATCAAAAGTGTATGTTTATGAAT